>JAXHTN010000300.1:0-2074 GCA_034190145.1 Halobacteriota archaeon
CGGTGTAATGTCGAATGTTCTTGGTTGCGTTGTCGTGTTCATAAAAAAAACAGCTTAACTGAGGACACTTATTTTTATTGAACTGTCAAAGATGGATTAAACCTAAAAGAGATACAAGATAAAAAAAATCGCAATATTTCAAATAAATTAAATTATGACATCCTAGGATAAAGGATAAGTGTCTCAGGGCACGTAGTTCTTAAGCGCGATGTATATAAGGACTATGCCGCCTATCACAATTGATGCTGTCCCGCATATAGAGGCGATCCATGCCAGAAGGAATAGTCTCGCCCTCTGATCCTCCTCTTCTCTGAGCTTCTGAAGTAACGACGTCATTGCCTTGGTTGATAAGTCTATACCTTCAAAGATAACCTTTTTGCTATTTGGCCAGATTACCCTTAGAAAGATTATGCAGGGGGAATTTGCAGCCAGGTGCGCAGAACTTGCCATGTTGCTTGAGGTCTCGGCAACACCAAAACCGGGGAATATTGATAGGGATCACGACTACGACGATACGAAATACGAGCATTTTCTGGCCTCTTCGGTAGCCGTGTATCCGGTGCTTCTGAAGGCGACCGAGAAGAGATCCGGTCTTGGAAGCCTTTTAAAAAGTGCCACTATTGAGAGTAACAGATGGCAGAGAGGTGGGAATACTCACTTCGGTTCCTTTCTCTTACTTTTACCACTCTTGATGGCAACAGGCGTCAGTGAGACGATAAACGATGTGAGAATCACGGCCTCAAGGATTATAAAAGAGACGACATACGAAGATGCCATTTACCTTTGTGAGGCCTTCAAGAGCACGGAGGTGAAGGTAGGTGACGTGGACGATCTTGACCTTAATGATCTGAACATTTCTCAAAAGATAAAGCGTGAAAATGTCACTTTTTATGATCTCATGAAGATTTCATCCTCGTATGATCAGATAGCAAGGGAACTGACAGGGGGATTCGAGAGGTCATTTAAATTTGCATCTAGTCTGAAGGAGAAGTCAGAGAAGATGAATATCAATGATGCTATCGTTTTTACTTTCCTTGAAGCCCTTGCATCAGAACCTGACACATTCATTGCGATTAAAGCGGGCGAAGAGAAGGCAACTTCGGTATCTTGTGAGGCCTCAAGACTGTTGGAAGATCCGGATATGAAACGAATTTGTGAGTTTGATAAGCGCCTGATCGAAGAAAGGATCAATCCCGGATCAACAGCAGACATCATCGCTGCTGCAATCTTTCTTGTACTCCTCGACGGCCTCAAACTCTGAAACTTTGTTTTAATTTACCAATCTATTTATCAGAAGAGTTATAGAACCTTTAATTGAGTGTGCTGTCATGCCATGGGTAGCGATAAATTCGCGTTTAGGAATATCAGATGACTTCAAGACCCTTCCAACCCCTGAACAGAAGAGGTTACTTCCACAAGCATCTCTTCCTATAAACGTGCTTAACTTCTCTGAACTGGATCATCTCTTGAACAACTCAACAAATATTCGTCCTGATGAAGGTGAGAAGAAGGCAATTCTTGTTGAAGGGTACTATCCACCTGTCTTTGGGGTGTGGGCAACTCATAAACTGTACAGGATAACTTACGAGATCCCACACGGGAGTAATTTTATTATCGCGAAGATAATGGACAAAGGTCTCGGTGAAAAGGAATTTTCGGTCCTCAAAGACCTATACGAGTTCATGAACGTCCCAAAACCTTTCGATTATATGTATGACGAGGAGCTGGAAGAGGAGTTCTCTGATGTCAAAGGGATCTTCTGGATGAGTTTTATAGACAACCATATACGGATAGAAGAATCTTTGAGGAAGTATTGCATCGGCGAGCAAGAGAGTTTCAAGTTAAAGAATCTAAACAACTTACTATCATCGCTATGGGAATCGGGCGTAAAGCATAATGACCTGAAGGGAGAACACTTGCTTTATAGCGAAGGGAAATGGTTCATCATTGATTTTGAGAAATCAGACGTCTTCAGAGGCGAAGAGGACATGAATGACGAGATATCAGTTCTCATTGGGGATTGTAGTGTATATCTTGACGGTTTTGTGCAGTACAATCACGTAAAGTTTGAAGG
>JAXHTN010000301.1:0-2063 GCA_034190145.1 Halobacteriota archaeon
GATAAAATTTTTATATATAAAAATTAATGAATAATAGAATTTGTACTAAGTACAGGAGTGGATATGTGTGGCTGAATGGCAGGATATTAAAGACATAGATTTTTCTGCGTTGGATAATCCCAGAATGGGTGTTAGATGTATTAATAGTGAGATGCTTGAAAATCTCTTGGAACAGCTGAAGAGCAAATCAAACAGTACAGGTGGCCTGACCATGGTCTTGGATTTCAACGGCTGTTCGTCTTCTGATGATTACCAAAGGAAGATTATAGATACCGTTTCTGAGTATATTAGGACATTCTATCCAGATCAGGCAGACGGACTTGGTATGGGTCCGATGAATGAGCAAGCCTCCAACTGTCTTGGACTTCTTGAATGGCTGGCAGACGAGTTGAGGAAGCAGTTCACACTTGTGGTTGATTTCAGAGGCACTAAGATCGAAAGACCTATCTTGAGACCGGGTCAGAAATTTTGGTGGGCATACGACTCAGCAAGCAGATGCAGAGTCTCCAATTTGGTTTGGGTCATGGATGATGATGAAGAAGGTGCTAATCTTCTCGAGAAACATGGCCAAATGAAGCGTGTTTTCTCTGAAGAAGGTACTAATACATTTGTGACTTTGTGAGTCTGATAACAAATGGAGAAGTTACCGCTTGACCTTTACCCCCGTGAGATGAAGAGGATCTCACCTGAAGAGGTGAAGGCTAGCAATTTTTCTGTTGCAAAGGAGTTTGCTGATTATATCTCATCAACATTTGGACCTCAGAGTGCACAAAAGGCGATAGTTAGTAGTGATTCCAACTATTATACGATATCAAGCGATGGTAAGACAATACTGCAGAGATTTGACCTTGTAGAGTTCAAGGCAAAGCACCCTGTAGCACAGTTGATGGTGGAGCTTGCTAAGTCGACAGATGACGAAGTGGGTGACGGAACGACCTCCTCGATCATCCTTGCCGGAGAGCTCTTGAAGGGGGCCGAGAAGTTGATAGATCAGGGCCTTCATCCAATCATCGTTGCGAATGGTTTTAGGAATGCTGCTGTTATGGCTACAAAGCTTTTGGAAGATCTTGCAAAACCGGTTGATACGGACGAGATGCTACTCAAGGTAGCGAGAACATCCCTTGATACGAAGTACATCTCAGCGCTTCCTGAGAAGAAAGAAGGTTTAGAGAGTCTTGCAAATATGGTTGTGGAGGCAATTAAGATAGTTGCAGATGATGAAGGGAGAGCAAATCCTGATGATGTTCACATAATGAAGAAGAGTGGCGGGAATATCTTTGACACAACCGTCTTTTCCGGCGACATACTGGAGAAGGAGATGCTTCACCCCTCCATGCCAAAGAGCTTGAAAGATGCTCGAATAGCAGTAATTGATGCACCTTTGATGGTCACACGATACGACGGGCTCTTCGCGGAGAACAAACAGGTAAGTGTAAAAGCCTCCGGATTTACCCAGTACAGATCTCAGAAGAGTGGCGAGAAGGAGATGTTACTTAAGATGGTCCAGAAGATCATTGATGCGGGTGCAAATGTAATTATCTCAAGGAAGTTTATAGATGAAAGATTGGGCAAACCTCTTGCAGATAAGGGCATCATTGCGATACCGACGATTCCAACAAGGGAGGATCTTAGCATGGTTGCGGGTGCGTGCGGTGCAACGATAGTCTCTGATCTTGATATGATATCTCCCGATCATCTCGGTACTGCGAACGAGGTTTGGGAGGAGAGGTATCCCGATCACTCAGTCTTCATATATCTCCAAGTCACCGGTAAAAAGAACACAACAATTCTTCTTCGTGGAGGAATTGCCCATGCCATGTCTGATATCAATCGTGCTGTTCATGATGCCCTTCATACTACTGCAAATGCATACAATGGTAAGATTTTACCGGGGGGAGGGGCAACGGAGATGTACATAGCAGAAAGACTGAGACAATATGCACTCAGCATAAAAAGTAAGAGACAGCTTGCAATAAGTGCTTTTGCAGACGCCCTAGAGGTGATTCCGAAAACTCTTATCAAGAACAGTGGGCAGGATGTCATCACCACTATCGCCGATCTGA
>JAXHTN010000302.1:0-2056 GCA_034190145.1 Halobacteriota archaeon
TACTAATAAGCATACAGATTTCCGTAAGGCCTACTCGATTTTGGTGTAAGTTTCACGAACTCTTCACTCATCACTTCATTCAGATCCATGCTTACATCGCTACAGAACTCTTCAAGATAACTTCTGATCTCTTCCTTCTCGGTGAGTGTGAGCTCTTCAACTCCGACTTCCTTTCCGAGCTGGTAGTCCTCAACACAGCCCCTTAAATATATCACTCCGCCATGCATACCGGTACCGATGAAATTACCGGCAACCTCGTCTTCTCCATCCATTCCCAGTACGATCAGAACGCCTCCGGCCATATACTCTCCGAGGAAATCTCTTGCGCTACCACCGACAATCACAAGTGGCCTAAAGTCATAGTAAGCCTTCATATGGATGCCAACTCGATACCCGACATTACCTCTTATAAAGAGTTTGCCACCGCGCATACCGTATCCAAGCACATCACCTGCATCCCCACGAATTATCACCTTCCCACTGTTCATCGTGTTTGCAATACCATCTTGCGCGTTCGAGTTCACAATTATTGTAAGGCCGTCCATGAATGATGCAAGATCATTTCCCGGGACACCTTCAATTACTATCTTTGAGTCCATCTTGAGCCCACCGCCTATGTATCTCTGGCCATTTACGTTCTTAAGGAGAACCTCGTTGTCACCATTTCTCAAGATATCTCTGATCTCTTCATTGAGCTCTTTGTAGTAGATACCTTTTGCGTCTAACTCTCTCATCTCATCAACCTCTCTTCTCTCAATTCCTTTGGAAATGATATGTACCCAAAATTACCACCTAAAAGTTCATCCTTGAAGGATGAGACATCCACCTCATCTCTGATCAGTCCGGAGAGTATCCCTGCACGGTCTATACACCCGATGAATATCGCACCTACGACCCGATCATTCTTCAGAACTATTTTCTTGTACTCCTCGCCCTCCTGCTGCGATAAAACCTCAACCCCATCATCTGTGTTTGTAAGCCCGAAGGATATGGTCGGAAGATCTATCAGTTCGATTGAGTTCATGACAAACCCACCATCATACTCCTTACTCCCTCCGGCCATGTTGCTGCCGGCGATCTTTCCCTGCTTGTATGCGAGTGGCCAGATTGGAAGCGGCCTCTTTTCACAGGTGAGCCTATCATAGGCCTCTGATACATCTCCTGCAGCAAAAACACCTTTAACAGATGTCTGCATACCTTCATCAACAACTATTCCCTTATTTATATCTATCATTGTATCCTTTGCCACATCTACGTTTGGCCTGACGCCTATTGCAAATATGACAAGATCACAGTCAATATTTTCGCCATCTGAAAGAATTACTCCGCTGACACTACCGTCACCTTCGATCTTAGAGACGCTGTTTGCAGTAATGATTCTTATTCCCAGCATCTCAAGGTGATCCTTTGCAATCATCGAAGCGATATCGTCAAAGACTGTGCTTAATATTGAATCGGCAAGCTCGACTATTGTCACCTCAATACCTCGTGCCTGCAAGGCTTCGGATGATTTTATCCCGATCATCCCACCGCCTATCACCACTGCCTTCTTCACATCAGAAAGTCTGGCTTCTATCGCTTTTGCATCATCCCAAGTAGTGAATGTGAAAACACCCTCTTTCTCTGAGCCCTCGGTAGGGGGAACGAAAGGAGTACCGCCTGTTGCGATCAGTAACTTATCATACTCTACGTTACCACCATCCATAATGACCGATCGGGAGTCTGTGTCTATCGTTTGAACCGTGCTATTTATAAACTCGACATTGTTATCTTCGTAGAAGCCCATGTCACGGTAGTACATATCATCATCACCGATCTTGCCTGCGAGTAGGTAGGATATTAGTGGGCGAGAGTAAACATGATAAGGCTCTTTTGATATTATTGTTATCTGGCCATTCTTGTCGTTCTCTCGAATGGCTTCAACAGCCCCTACTGCCGCTGCCGAGTTACCTATAATGCAATACTTAGTCATATTAGTTCACCTCATAGACCAACGCTTCATTCGGGCAATTCGCAACACAAGCAGGTTCACCCAAATCAGCACAGAGATCGCATT
>JAXHTN010000303.1:0-2052 GCA_034190145.1 Halobacteriota archaeon
ACTAACAGTAGAATACGGGGTCACGGAATCCTGAAGGCTGTATATCGCTGCAATAAGAGAGATGGCTATAACAACCACCCCCACAATAACTTGGGTGTTCTTCCTTGCCATTCTTATTAATTCTCTTGGTGTTAATTGTATATAAAGATGTTTTTTTAGGAGTTGTTCCTGCGATTTGAAATATTCAAATATTAATAATAAGTTATTAGAGGTAGCCAGCTTTGGTCATCGTAAAAAAGATTTTAGGGAACTTATGTAGAGACATGGCTATTTGGAAGTAATTAATGAGTCTGTTATTCAGATGGTATTTTATATCATCAGATCTGAGTGTTTATTGAAGGGGCTGATCATAATTAAAAATAAAATGGTTCAAAGGGCCTTTAAAGATAAGGCAACCAGAACAATTTTCCTGACAATGGCCATATTAACCATTCTCTTCAGCCTATTTTCGCTAATATAAATAAATACCCCTGTAAATCCTTTATCCTTTAACAATTACAGTATTGGTTTTAATAGCGCGCTCTTCGAAGAGATACCTATTACAACTATATTAAGTACAATATCTACAGTATTGGCTGCAATTTTGGCAATCACTTTTGCGATATCACAAATCATCATTTCAAACCTTTCAGAAAGATATTCTCCATACATCTTAGAGACGTATAAAAACGATCCAAAAACTAAGATGGTTTTATTTGGCTTTATAATAGTAATATTGGCGTCTGTTTCATTGTTGATTATAAATACGCAAATTTCTAAATATTATTCCTTTTTATTCTTGTTAGTTATATTTTGTGGATTCGTATATTCACTCATTATCTTCGTTGATTATTTCAATTTTATGTTTGAAATAATAAATCCCCTTGAATTTGCATCTATTTTAAAAGAAGTAACTATACAACACATAGAAGATCAAGAAGAGGAAGAAATTCAAAATTACATCAGTTCCATAGGTGATACAGCCATAAAATCACTTCAGAGAAATGAGGAAAGAGTATCTAATGAGTATATTCAAATTCTTCATCATATCTCCGAGGAATTTTTAAAGTTAAAAGAATCCGATCCGGAAAAATATAAAATAACGGCACATTATTGGTATTATGATAAATCTAAAGCTAAAAACAACGTTATAAAATACATTTTAGATCAATATTTGAGAATTTATAAAAAAGCGGTTCTTTTGGACGAAGTTGAGATATTAGAAGAGATCAGTGATAGGTTATTCTTTACACTGCATGTGTGTTTATTGGTGAAAGATAACGATGATTTGATTGAACAAATACTCAGAGTAGAATATGAAGTGTGCAAACATGCTATCGAAAAAAAAGACCAATCAAGGTTCTTTTTGATACGGCATTTAGTTGACATTTTACAGAAGACTAGTCGTTACCCCCAGGACAGGATTGAGGAGGGATATTTGGATAAATTTGTTTCTTCTCACCTTTTCAATGTAACTCAATTAATAATTGATCACGATGATTTTAAACTGTTTAAAACTGAGATTAATGTTTTTTCTTACTTGAAAGCTTTCATCCGATCTCCAGATGAAATTCAGAATGATATTAAGAGCGATTTGTTTTTGAGAAGAGAGATGCATCAATCTTTACGCTACAACAGAGAGATCTCAGAAGAAATTAATAAGAAAAGGGATTATCTACAGTTTCTAATTAAATATTGCCTTTCAAAAAACTTTAAAAATAAAAAAGAGTTTAAGGAGGAGTTAGAGAAATTTGGAGAGCTTGTTATCGGTCATTTAGAAAAGATGAAGGATGAAACTTACTTCAAATCAAAAATATTGAAAGTATCAGATGTGATTACCCCAAAAAAGTTTGAAGATTTCAAAGGACAGATTGATGATAGTATAAATAGAGTTAAAAAGAAAATAGAAGAAATTGAGGGAAAACAGCTGAATGAACTCTACATAATCTCTAAAGTTCATAAAACCTTCTTTGTAACCGGTGCTTACATCTTATTCAAAGGAAAAGAAGGAAAAATTAACCCTGAGCAATATATAAAGGAATTATGGACGCACGCCCAACCAGAAGACTCTGA
>JAXHTN010000304.1:0-2041 GCA_034190145.1 Halobacteriota archaeon
ATTATGATAAATCATTGGGGTGAAGACGCAAATGAAGATATAAAATACATCGAGAAGGCTTACGAATCTACACCTGAAACGGGTGATATATTGTGGGCTTCTTACAGCCTCTTTAAATACGGTCCAAACGCCTTCTTTGTGGGCATCCCCCTTGATGAAATCCTCGAAGAGTATAAAATGTACCATTCTGAACTGAAAAACTTCCGTCAGAAGAGTGTCATAATGGAGTATGAGTTCTGGCTGCAGTTCCTTTTGACTCTTTCCGGTGAAACAGAGGGGAAGCTTCTTATTAAGGGGGATATATGCGACGAGAATAATTATCTCTCTGAGATGAAAGAGATGAATCATCACAGTGCCCTCACGTATCACACAGTGGCAAAAGAGTTGCTCTATTACCTCTACGACATGCCCCATATGACTATAAAATTTGCAGAGGAGGGTGAGGAGTTCGTTGGTGGGGTGATGGGCATGCTCTTTGATCCTGCATATCATTTCTACTATTCACTTGCACTGCTCTCCTGCTATTCCAAAGTTGATGGCAAGAAAAGAAGAGAATACCTTAGGAGAGTAAAAGCAAACCAAAAGAAGATGAAAGTCTGGGCAGATGCTGCCCCGATGAACTTTATGAATAAATATCTTCTGGTTGGGGCAGAAAAAGCACGCGTCGAAGGAGAGACTGAAGCTGCGATAAGATTTTATGAAGATGCCATCACTCTTGCAAGAAAGAACTGTTATATTCATGAAGAAGCGATGGCAAATGAGCTCGCTGCAAAATTCTACCTTGAAGAGGGGATGGTAAAGGTTGCGGGAGTCTATATGAGAGAAGCTCGCCATGGATACGAAGAGTGGGGGGCAAAGGCGAAAGTAACTGAGATGGAGAAGAGATATCCGGAACTTCTGGCAATTGATGCAGGTCTCTCTTCAGTTCAAAAGTCACTCACAACCGATGCTTCGACAATGCTTGACTATTCGACGGTTGTGAGCTCACTTCAGGCGATATCAAGTGAGATTATACTCAATAACTTGCTCGAAAAGTTGATGAAGACTGTGATGGAAAGCGCTGGGGCAACACGAGGCATCTTTATATCTATAAGAGATGGCAAGGGATATATCGAATCGGAGATGAAGTTGGGTGCGGATGATATTCTTTTTGTTAAGTCAAAACCCCTAAGCGAAGAGAGTGAAATTCTTCTGCCTATAGTTAACTTTGTAAAAAGAAGCAGAAGATATGTTGTTCTTGACAATGCATCAGAAGAAGGTGATTATACTCAGGACGAATATGTGCAGAAGAATCAATCAAAATCGATACTTGCTCTTCCCATCATTAGACAGTCAAAGATGGTAGGTATACTTTACCTCGAGAATGATCTCACAACTGATGTCTTCACATCAGATAGAATCGAGATTCTTGAGCTACTCTCGTCTCAAGCTGCTATCTCTTTTGAAAATGCCGTACTTGTTGACGATATGAAAAGGGTTGAAAGAGAACTCAGGGAATCCGAGATTCGCTACAAATCGCTCTTTAATAATACGCCCGTTGGTATCAGTCTTACCGACTTTAAGGGAAATATTCTGGCTGCAAACGAGACCATATTAAAGATGCTTGGTTACTCTCGAGAAGAGGCGTCCAAAATTAATATAAAAGAGATCTATTCAAATTCTCAAGAACGCATTCCAATCCTCAAAGAGCTTTTATCAGAAGGTTTAGTCCAGAACTCTGAGGTACAGTTGAGACGAAAGGACGGTACTTCAGTATCCACAAGTGTTACTATTTCACCTCTTGAGATGGATGGAGAGCGTGTTATCTTAACAGCAGTAAAAGATATAACAGAACGCAAAAAAGCTGAAGAAGAAGTCCGCAAATTAAATGAAGAGCTGGAAAATAGAGTGATTGAGCGGACAGAACAGCTCAATGGAGCAATGATTGATCTGGAACGCAGTAACAAAGAACTGGAACAGTTCGCTTACGTTGCTTCTCACGACCTCCAGGAACCTCTGCGTATGGTATCAAGTTATCTTACTCTTCTCTCACGAAGGTACA
>JAXHTN010000305.1:0-2025 GCA_034190145.1 Halobacteriota archaeon
TAATGGCATAGTAGTTGCAACTGATGTTGTTATTTATAATACGGCTGAAACCTATATCCTTTAAATGTATTCCGGAATTGTTTGAATCAGTATCACCCTCCAAAGTAAACCCACTAATATTCACATAACCTGAAGTGATGTTTATCAGGTGCTCAGTCGGATCTGCCGCCTTAATAGTTGTGTCCGTGGGATCACCGGAAGACGAGCGAAGTGTCAAGGATTTACTTACTACAAGGTTCTCAGAGTACGTCCCCGAATCTACCTCTAACACATCACTATTTGATGTATCCGGATCGTCTATTGCCTCTTGAATCGTGCTGAAGTTTTCGCTTGTGTTCAGATTATGAACGCCTCTTGAGGCGAGTACCAGAAGGTATGAAGAATTTACATCAATTCTTCCTGAGCCTGTTTTGTTGTCTTTTCCTATAACATCGAGATCATCTGAACCAGATTCAAGATAATACCTGATCTCAGTGGTACTAAGCGTTGGTTCTGCACCCAGAAGAAGTGCTGCAGCCCCTGCTACGTGTGGAGTGGATGCAGAAGTACCATAGAAACCAGATGGATAAAAGGAATTTGTAACTCCATCCGGTGCACATACGTCCGGCTTTATCCTACCATCATTTGTCGGACCACGGGAGCTGAAAGTCTCGAGAACATCGTTACTCCAGTTAGTTGAACCTACAGAGAAGACGCTTTCAGCATCAGCAGGAATTAAGATACTACTTGCAGGATTACCGTACTCGGCAAAGTTGTTGTGATAACTGTAAAGTTCAAGATCTGCATCACCTCTGGAGCTGTAATTGTGTATTACAACATAATAACTGTCAGTAGCGGGTGCAGATATCTCTATAGCTTCTCTAGGTCTCTGGCCATAACTGCCGTTCTGAACATTTATCGAAGAGTAAACAGGATCAAGAGAGCCATCCAGAAGATATAGATCATAATCCTGATCAACTGCAACCCAATCATCCCAGCTCAGATAAAGCGTTATCGGATAACCTGATGAGATGGTTCCAAGATTCAGAGCTTCATCAAAGGAACCGTCAAACTCGTGAATTCCGTTGATATCAGAATCAGAAAAGGTCCCCTCGTAGTGTTTCGATGCCTGGTTTCCTGCGCTGTTCACAAACAAAATTCCACTTGCATTTGAGGTATTTGTGATATCGCATATGGGGCCTGTGCCGTCATAAGGTCCTGCATTGACCCAACCAAGTGAACAGGATATTATATCGACTCCCTGACTAATGGCACGGTCAACTGCATTTCCAAAGTCAACATTGTCACCTATATTATAAAGATAAAGGGATGCGTTTGGTGCGACATCGAGTATGATCTCTGCACACGCACTTCCGTGAAATTCTCCACCGCCTGTGATATCTCCAGTAAATGATACTGCTTCCACAACATTCCAGATCTCATCAGGGCTTGAGTCATAATCATCAAAACCGGCGTCTATTACAGCGACTTTTACACCGGTACCATTTATTCCCATCGCATGTAGTGCATCTGCATCAATCACACCGACACCTTCACTTTCAACCAAAGGATGTGGCCTTAGCGGCATGCGCACGTAGTGGATATCCGGATCCTCTGATATCTCCTCTATCATAGAGATCGGGACGAGGACACGGACCTGATCTTTATACCTGGCTTCTATCTCAAGACCGGTATATTTTCTCAAAGACTCTGGTTCTTTATCCGTGACAAGGACAACTTGTATCTTTTCACCGGAAAGGGGGATGTCTTGTAAGGTGATAAACGCACTCCATTCCGATGGATCATCGTTTTGTAGCTGTATGAGATCTGAGAGGATAGAATCGATCTTAGGATTTTTAGGGCCCATTGATTCAGAGGCGAAGGTCATAACTGCCTCACTAAAAGTTTTCTTTTCAGTTACTTCCCCACTGCTTGCCATAACATTCACATAAACTGAAGACATTATTAGAAGCACTATCAAAGACATGCCTAAAATTTTTAACTTTGACACCACAACGGTTCCCCCCAACGATTTCTATATCGGTA
>JAXHTN010000306.1:0-1997 GCA_034190145.1 Halobacteriota archaeon
TGTCTGATCTCCATGCGTACCAGAGCCCACACCCAAATTATAATCAGGTTCCGGTATCCCAAGCTCTCCAAAAAAGATGTCCGACATCTCACTGTCGTAATGTTGTCCAGTATGAACTAATATTTCATCGTACTCCTTTCGTATCTCCCTGGATACTGGAGCGCACTTGATGAACTGAGGACGCGCTCCAATAATAGATGTTATTTTTATTGAATTATCACTCATGATTTGTCATGTCATCTCGCTTTTCATTTTATATCCATTCAAGCTCATATTGGTTTTTTCGATTCACGTTCAAAGCAATCTCAATCACTTTTATGAACCTGGGCTCCCATGCTAGCGACTTTAGTCTTTCTATTGTCTTGACAGCATCAATTTTAATCTGTAGAGCCTTATTAAGCATCTCTTTTAGAGTATCAAAATTCCATTCTTCTACAAAGATAATATTTTCCTCAAGCCCGATGAGCGATACATGTTCAGATATGCCCTTAAGTTTAGTTACCACAACAGGTTTACATGATTTTAAAGCATAAGCAAATTTTGTGGGCATCGCAATATCTAAATATTCATTTTTTGGAAGGGGGATGAGTATGACATCTGTATTGCTGAGAAAATCTGCAAGTTTATCATGACTGACTGATCCAAGGTACTTTACGTTCTCCTTTTCAATAATTTCTTCTCCCTCTTTAAGCCCGATGAGCTGTAGTTCCCATCCGTCAAGCCCTGAGAACAGTTCGATAATCTTTGGAATTGCATCTTTTCGTTTCATGCTCCCAAAATACATCGCTCTTTTTATTTCCTTATCATTCGTATCATCGTGAATGGCAGGAATAAACAGTTCATTTTCACCCACTCCAGGCGGCATTACTAAGACTTTCTGATTTTTTTTTGGCTTAAAGTAATCCAAAAGTCCCGGACATGGTAGAATAATAACGTCTGCACGCTTAAGTAACAAGTATTCAATGATTTTAAGTCGAACTTCCTTTATAAATTTGCGATACTCACTAGTATATCTCTGATCGATGGAAAAATCATGAACATTAAGTATTAAAACCTTTTTAAACCAGATTAAGGATGCTATCAGAACAAAAATATGGGCTACCCCACCACAACCATACTCCACCCATATTTCTGAGTCTTTCTTGAACATATCAATTACCGCTTTCCGGTTTATACTCCCATCTTTCTTCCTAAATGAAATGACATCATCGAGAACTTTATTTAGCATCTTCCAGGCATAGTATCTCCTGATATGTCCGCCTTTGTATATTTCGCTCTTCGTTGTAATAGGTGCCCAATCTACGAATATAACGGCCATATTAGTACCTCAATACGAACTTAATACCTCAACACCATCTCCGACTGTGGTAACATATGCTTTGCTATCTATTCCATAATCTCTAAATGCGTCGGACATAGCCGTGGCGACAATATCTCTAAGGTCAATCTCACAGACTGCGATTACAGTGGGACCTGAGCCGCTTATTGTAACTCCCGAAGCGCCTGATCCAAGGGCGGCTGACTTGATCTCTTTATATCCAATGATAAGGTCTTGTCGCGCTGCTTCAATAACTCTATCCTCCATACTCTCCCCAATGATTTTGATATCACTTCGCATGATACCGGCAACCATCATCGCAGCACTACCGACACTGAATATGTGATCTTTCATCGATACAGACTCCGGTATAATCTCTCTTGCCTCTTTTGTGTTGACCTCAAGATTAGGATGTACTGCTACGATACCGATATTCTTTGGATTGAGCGAGATCACCCTTCCATCATGAACAATGGTAAATCCCCCCAGTAGAGCAGGAGCTACATTATCTGCATGTTCCACTCCCGCTGATGCGACCTCGCCCTTGGCTGCAAACCGGATCTGATCTTCGGATGAGAGTCCAAGATCAAAGATTTTGTTCAATCCAAATGCAGTTCCGGCAGCAGGAGCAGCGCTACCTCCCAGACCACTATTTGACGGTATCTCTTTATGAATCGTA
>JAXHTN010000307.1:0-1995 GCA_034190145.1 Halobacteriota archaeon
TTTGCCTTCAGTTTTTTTGTGAGATCGCGTAAGTCTATGTTTGGGTCGTCGAAACCCTCGATGATTGTCATCTGTTTTCCCCAACGCCTTGTTGCGGTTGTGATCTTGACACGCTGAGATTCCTTAACTATCTCTTCACAGACGCACAGATCATCGGGAAGCCCGCATTTGTCACAAACTGACATTCCTATACAAGTTCCTCCTCTCTTTGTATTGTTTTGATCCTTGCTATTGTCCTTCTTACCTCTCTTACCCTTCCAGGATTTTCAGGGGCCCCTCCTGCAGACGCTATGCCCCGCTCCCTTATAAGATCATCGCTCAGTTCTTCCAACTGGGCAATTCTATCATCTTTACTCATTTTACGAATCTCATCAGAACGAAGGATACTCATTTCTCCTCCTCTTCCTTCTCCGGTGTATCTTCTGCAACAGCTTCAGAAGCTTCTTCTTTTTTTACTTCTGTAACATCATCTTCTTCAGCTTCAGCCTTCTCAAACACTTCCTCTGTAGTCTCCTTTGTTTCAGTGGCAGCCTCTTCTATTTCACTTGTTTCAGTCGGCTTCTCTTCTGCCTTAATTTCACTTGTTTCAGTCGGCTTCTCTTCTGCCTTAACCTCATCTTGAGGCTCCTTAACCTCTTTTGGTTCTTCCTTTACTTCAACTACTTCTTCTCTTATGATATTGAAGTTATCAGGGAACGTTACATCAGGAGACACAATGGAGACTTTTACACCGAGAACACCTGATTTACGCTTTGCTATAGCAAATCCTCTATCAATAACCTCCTCAGCACTCTTCCCGGCATGCTTAATGTAACCATCGAGGAATTTTGCACATCTGGATCTTTGACCTGTGAGCTTTCCTGATATCACGATCTCACACCCCAATGCTCCGGCCCCCCTGATCTTCTGAAGGGTATTGTATCCGGCTTTTCTGAAGTTCCAACCTCTTTCCAGTATGTTTGCAAGTGAAGACGCCATCATCTGCGCATTCAACGCAGGGTTTCCCACCTCATGCACATCTACTTGTGGATTGTCAAAGTTGAACGAATTGTCAAGCTCCATGGTGATATTTCTAATTACCTTTCCACCTTTCCCTATCACCATTCCTGGTTTTTGGGCATAAACAGTAATCTGTGTACCCATTGGAGTCCTATTAATCTCCATTCCTCCATATCCGGCCTTTTCCAGCCTTTTTGTGAGATACTCATCAGTAAGAGATTTTCTGATTCCATCGGCCACAAATTTCTTCTCAATTGCCATATTAACCCCAACTCTCCAATATTATTTCCACTGTAGTCGTCTCCGTATTCTTCGGTGATGCTCTACCAAATGCTCGAGGCATCATACCTTCTATAACTCTTCCCCTTTGGGTCATTATATGTGCAATTCTCATCCTCTCCGGTTCGAGACCTTTATACTCAGCATTACTCTCTGCACTCTCTATAAGCTTGAGGATCTCTGTTGCAACCTTCTGCGGATACCTTCCCGGACCGATCTTACCTCTTTTGTGTCCGACATCTCTGTTGTAACGCTTGAAAGGAACGGCTTTCTTAAGGGCTATTACATCCTCCAGATATGCCTTTGCCTTATTTACATTCTTTCCCTTGATATGATTACATATCTCTCGGGCATGCTTAGGTGATATGTGCGCCTCGTAAAGCATAGCCTTGGATGTCGTTTCGGGGTCCATTTCTTTTGAATACTTAACACTTGCCAATCTGATCAACTCCGATTTTATCACTTCAATGGTATATACTTACTCGACCTCGTTGCTCCGATGCCGGCACTTCCGTGACTGACCCTCTTTCTTGTTAATGCAAACTCGCCTAAGTGATGCCCTATCATCTCAGGCTGGATCTCAACTTTATTGAATCCTCTGCCATCATGAATGCTTATCTCTATTCCTACCATCTCCGGGAGGACGATCATATCCCTGAGGTGAGTTCTGATCGGACGATCACCTTTGGATCTCAAAGACTTCAAAAACTTTTCTTC
>JAXHTN010000308.1:0-1992 GCA_034190145.1 Halobacteriota archaeon
CGTCCACCTAGAAAGGATAGCTTTATCTCACTTTGGAGGTGTGACTAGGTCATGAAAAATCTCACTGTCGGAATATTCCATGATGATAAGATCGGTCGGGAACTTGGAAGAAGGGGTACCGAGAGTGACATCGTCTTTTTCAACAGAAAAAAAGACGATTCAATATTCACATTCATGCACCCCGTTGAAGATAAGATCTCTGCTAAAATCCAGATTATGTCGATCATCGATGCCGCAATAATCTCCTTTGAAGAGATGACCCAAGAGGTAGGAGAGACAGTGCTCATGCTCGATTCAATGGGAATATCCATTGGAATAATACTTGTACCACCTTACACAGACGAAGAGAGAATAGGTGCGATCACAAAGGGCACTTCCCTCGAATCATTTGTAACTTGTGAGAGTGATCCTCTAAAAATATTTGAGACCCTGGAGAGTCTTGACCCTGATAGAGATACAGATGGTCCAGTGAATGTCGTTATTGATCATTCTTTCAGTGTGAAGGGTGTCGGTGAAGTCTGCCTTGGATTTGTTAGAAGTGGCACCCTAAAAAAGCATGATAAACTTGTACTTTCACCTCTTGATAATGAGGTGGTGATAAGGTCCATTCAGATGCAGGATAAGGACTTCAATGAGGCAGAGGCCGGATCAAGGGTCGGACTTGCGATAAAGGGGGCAAGTTCAGAGGAGATGAATAGAGGATCTTTGATATCAGAACCGGATAGAGTTAAGTCGGGTAAAACGTTTGATCTTACCTTTGAACAGAATAGATACTATCCTGACACATTAAGTGAAGGTGCATTTCATATATCGGTTGGCATGCAGACGGTACCGGTAATGATTTCAGGCATCAAAGACGATGTGATAACTATTGAGGCTGATCGCCCGGTTGTTCACTCCCCCGATGACATATGCATACTTCTTGATCTCAACAACAAAAAACTTCGACTGATCGGAAGAGGAAGGATCGTTTGAGCCAAGCTTTTATATCTTAAATCCATATCACTCTACGAGTGGTTATTATGGAATGGAAAACTAGTATCACCGAGATGCTCGGATGTAAATATCCGATAATCCAGGGTGCATTTGCAGGTATTGGAAAAGCCGATCTGGCAGCGCCGGTCTCAGAGGCCGGAGGATTTGGGATCATAACAGGTCATAACTTCAAGACGCCGGAACTACTAAGAGAGGAGATCCATAGAGCAAGAGAGATGACCAAGAACAACTTCGGGATCAACTTCACTATTATACCACCGAGATTCAACGAGGCTTATTACAAAGATATGGTAGAGGTTGTCATTGATGAAGGAATCGGGACTGTTTTTACATCGGCTTATAAAGCCAAAAACATCGGTGAGAGACTCCATTCTGGAGGTGTTAACTGGATACATAAATGTGCCACGATGAAGCATGCAATATCAGCATGTAGTCATGGTGTTGACGCTGTGGTTATCGTTGGTATTGAAGGTACCGGATTTAAAAATCCCAAACAAAATACAACGCTTGTAAATATGGTCATGGCGAACAGGTTGATAGACGTCCCGTTCATCGCCGCCGGTGGAATCGGTGATGCACACGGTCTGCTCGGTGCGCTTGGGATGGGCGCAGAGGCCGTATACCTGGGCACATCATTTATGGCAGTTAAAGAGTGTCCCACATCAGAGAAATTCAAAGAAAGGATGATTAACCAGGACTGCTTCGATGAAGAGTTCTATTCAAAGATATACCACCATGAGGCGAAAGACTCTGGTGTGCCATCAATGGCAGTCGGAACGATCGAAAAGGTTCTGAGCGCAAAAGAGTTGATAGATAGAATAATTACCGAATCGGAGATGATCCTCAGGGGTTGGGGATTCACTGGAGATTGTTTAGATACTACAAAAAAGCCTTGAAGAGAAAGAGCCTACTTAGCTTAGACTTTCCTCTCTCCACTCTTCATGCGAAGGCCCTTGTGCCCGCATTTTCTGCATCTAGTAGCCCTTATTGCATTTC
>JAXHTN010000309.1:0-1982 GCA_034190145.1 Halobacteriota archaeon
CCTATTACACCATGTCATGATCAGAGGGATAGAGCGACGCAGGATTTTCAATGACAATGAAGACCGTGAAAACTTGATAGAACGGCTTTCTATTCTTGGTTCCTCATACGAATTTGTGGGTAGAAAAGTTACATAAAAACTTGAAAGCATGAATCAAATCCAATACTTCCTGTTGGTGAGAAGCCGATAGGAAAGGAGGATAAGATTCATGCTTATAGAAAGTATAGTCAGAAAGACTCTTGGCCTCAAGAGGCATTGTGTAAAAAAGGCAATTGAGAAAGGCAGCGAAATAGTCGTTTACCTTGAACATGATAGAAGATGTAAATTGGTATGCTCTTCTTGTAAGAGAAAGTGCCCTGGATACGATAGGGTGAAGGAACGCCGCTGGAAGCATGTCCCTATGTGGGGATTTTCTATAACATTGGTCTATGCTCCACGTAGAGTAAAATGCCCTGATTGTGGAATCAGAGTTGAGGAGATTCCTTGGACTAAAGGCAAAAGCCCGATCTCTTTGCCCCTCACAGTAGTTTTGGCAACCTGGTCCAAAATATTGGCTTGGAATGTAGTAGGGCAAATTTATGGTTTTCATTGGAACACCGTTCGTAAAGCTGTAAAAGACGTCGTTGACTATGGTTTAGAGAACAGAGATCTGAGCGGCCTGTTGTACATAGGTGTCGATGAAATCTCTCGAAAAAAGGGGCATGTCTATCACACCCAAGTCTATGACTTAATGGAAAAAACCCTAATCTGGTCTGGAGAAGATAGAACTTCTGAAACCCTCAAAGAGTTCTTTGATTATTTAGGGGAAGATAATTGCAAAAGCATTGAAGCTGTATGTTGTGACATGTGGGCTCCCTATGTTGATGCTATCAAAGAAAATCTCCCCAATGCCTTACTGGTCTTTGATAAATTTCATATTATTCGGCACCTGTTAAATGCCGTTGATGATGTCCGTAAAGAAGAAGCTAAAAAGCTTGATTCACAGCTTCTTAAAAAGACACGATATATTTGGCTCAAAAACCCATGGAACCTTACTGAAATGCAAAAGACAAAGCTCCGTGATCTTGAAAAACTCAATCTAAAAATCACTCGGGCGTATATTTTAAAAGAAGCCTTTCGCAGGTTCTGGGATTACACATATCCAGCATGGGCTAAAAAATACCTGGATCGATGGTTTTGGTGGGCAACCCATTCCAGGTTAGAACCCATAAGAAAATTTGCTTGGATGATCAGACGTCATCAAGACGACATCTTAAATTACTTCAAGGTTAGGATTGATAAGAGAGCGGGGTTGTTGACAGGCTCTCCGATACAGCACAGGGTTCATTGATGAATATCGTTACCATATTTCTTGGTGTTTCTGTTGGCGCAACAATGCAGGCGGACAAATTTCTTAGCTGGAAACCCCTCTTCATATTCGGTATAGGACTCATCGATTTTGCTGTATGTACATTTGGTGGAATTCTTACGGTAAAAATAATGAACAAATTTTTGAATGATAAGATAAATCCTTTAATAGGGTCAGCGGGGGTTTCTGCTGTGCCAATGGCTGCAAGGGTTTCTCAAGTAATTGGTCTGAAATATGATAAGAGAAATCATTTATTAATGCATGCAATGGGGCCAAATTTAGCGGGTATAATCGGCTCAGCAGCAGCGGCTGGAATGTTTATTGCTATGTTTAAATAAGAAATGGAATAGGTGTTTATGAAAAGAATAGTATTTATATTACTTATAATATTTATGACATCCTTAGGGGTTTATGCTTCTATGAATAATCAGAATGTACAAGCCCCGGTTTATCCCCAAGGTGAAGCTTGTGCATCTCAAGAGGCAACAAGGATCCAATTTCAGTATAAGGGTATACCCTTAGATGAGATAATTGATTATTATAAGAGTGAATTAAAGGATGAAAAGGATATTAAATGGGAGACGATGCAGGATGGCAATGGTGTAATAATACACGATTGCCATCCTGCATCGTC
>JAXHTN010000031.1:0-13196 GCA_034190145.1 Halobacteriota archaeon
GTTCAATGTCAGTGATTTTGATAATCCCATTCCAGTCATCGATAATACCACCGGTTTTGCAAGAATAGGTGCATTTCAGTCTGAGAATCCCGGATTAAACGGCGATGTAGGGATTGTAAATCTCATACTAACCGCTGTAGGTGATGCCGGAAGTTTTACTACGTTTGATATAACCGTTAATGAATTGAAGGAAGCAACTCCGGAAGGGATTGATGTACCAGCTACGGTGGAAGATAGTATGTTTACAATCCGTGGTGATGGGAACTCCGTCATCTCTTGTGATAGTTCAGGTGATGAGAAGAATATGTTTATGCCCGGTGAAGAGATCTATGTGAAGGCTGAGGGGCTTTCACCGTCAACATCATACAAGGTATGGATTCAGGACAATCCTGTAAGTGATGGTGATACATTAATTGCTTCCGAAGACCCTTCAGGAGGTCAGGAAGTTGTTACATCAGATGGAAGTGGAGGTATATCGCCTACGCTGATATGGGATATACCATCAGACGCAGCAGTAACCCATCATGAGTATGATATTGTACTTGACAATCAGATTGGATCGGATGTTGGCGTGTATAATTCAGCCTCTGATCGGATAGATTCTGCAACCGCTGCAGGTGTCACGGCGCCTGTTCCTGAGCTTACCTCCATTGCAATGGTGCTTATGGGTATTATGGTGATTTTGGGGTACGTTCGGAATCATAAAGAGAAGTGAAGGTAAGGCGTAGTCTTGCCTTTGATTTTTATTTTTTTAAAATATTCAAATATTTCTATTATTAAAAGGTCGCATGAAGCCAGCAAGAGAGGCTAAGAATTTTTTAAAAGAATTGTAATTGTGAGCGAGAAGCCCCCAATTTAAAGTTCAGTCTCAAAATCTTCTTGTTTGAAATTGAACTCTTTTCCGTACTCTCTCATCATCTCTTTTGCAAGTAACCAATAGAACGTTGCTAGTGCTTTTCGACCTTTATTGTTTGTTGGAATTACAAGATCTATGTTTGATGTGAGGTTGTTTGTATCACAAAGGGCAACCACAGGAACCCCTACATTTTGAGCTTCGGATACTACTTGTGCATCACCTATAGGATCAGTCACGAGGACAACTTCGGGCTCCATATAATTTTCATAAGCAGGGTTTGTGAGTGTTCCCGGAATAAACCTTCCGTTGATATTCTTTGCACCTGTGACCTTCGCGAACATCTCTACTGGGACAAACCCGTACTGTCTGGCCGAGACAACAAGTATGTCCGAAGGTTTATATTTGGAAAGAAACTTCGAAGCAATTTTTATTCGCTCATCTGTCAACCTTACATTTAGCACATACAGCCCATCCGGACGAACCTGATAGATAAACTCCTTCATATCCTTCGTCTTTTGGTGAGTTCCTATATGCATTCCTGCAACTAAATAATCTTCATCGGGTATGATAGGTTCATACGTGTCTTCTGCATCTATCTCCAACTTTTTTCCTCCAGAGCAAGTTTATTTCCACCTAAAGGGTTAAAAACTGATCGGTATATATTCATCATAATCATATCGTATCTTTGACCCCGTCAATTATCTTACCAAGTATTGACTTTTTGCTCTCATCCTTAGTTACTTGATCTTCGAACTCCCTGAGCAACTCCTTCTGTCTCTCACTCAGTTTGGTGGGAGTTACAACCTTCAGCCTCACATGCTGATCTCCATTTCCATAACCTCTCAGGCTTGGTATCCCTTTGCCTTTCAACTTGATAACAGTATCTGTCTGAGTGCCCTGGGATATTTTGATGCTTTCATTATCTCCACTAAGGGTTGGAACATCTATCTCCGCTCCAAGTGCTGCTTGTGCAAAGGATATTGGGGCCTCGCACAGTATATCGTTTCCGAATCTTTCGAACATATCGTGGGCTTGTACATGCAGAATCACATAAAGATCTCCAGATGGGCCACCCATAGATCCCGGTTCACCTTCACCACTGAGCCTCAGTCTCAGTCCGTCATCCACTCCTGCCGGAACTTTTACATCAATCTTACATTCTCTTCTCAGCATACCAGAGCCATTACACTCAGAACACGGATCCTTGATTATCTTTCCAGTACCTTTGCATGAGTTGCAATTTCCCACGGTTGTAAACTGCCCGAAGGGAGTCCTTCTTGATTCTCTCATCTGTCCGGTCCCATTACAATTAGAGCAGATCTCCTTTTCCGTACCGGACTTTGCCCCTGAACCTTCACAGACATCACAGACCTCCATTCGCCGTATTCCTATTGTTGTATCCAGTCCAAAAGCCACATCTTCGAGGGTTATCTTAAGATCATAACGGATATCCGAACCTCTTTTTGGACCACTCTGGTAACCGCTATGCCTCCCACCACCAAAGAACGAATCAAAGATACCTCCAAATCCGCCTCCAAAACCAAGATCCCTTAATATATCTCCAAGGTCGACTCCACTAAATATGTCTTCTGAAGAGTAACCATTCAACCCCGAATGCCCAAATCGATCGTATCTGGCTCGCTTATCAACGTCGCATAAGACTGCATAAGCCTCAGAGATCTCCTTGAACCTCTCTTCAGACTCTTTAATATTATCCTTGTTCATATCAGGATGATGCTCTTTTGCAAGCACTCTATATGCCCGCTTTATCTCATTTATCTGAGCATTTTTTGAGATGCCTAGCACTTCATAATAATCTCTCTTAGTCACCCTTCTTCCTCTTCTATATCTTTTATCTCTTCCTCGTCATCTTTAATAATATTGACACCATTTGTCGCCATCATAGAACCATCCACAGATGCTTCCTCGTGTATCTTTATATGGTTTGCGCGGATCTTACCCAGAATATGGGCACCCGCGTCGACGTAAACGCTATTCTTTGAGACAATGTCCCCATGCACGATACTGCCAGGACCTATATATGTCTCATCTCTTGTCCTTATGCTTCCAAAAAGAATGGAGTTCGCACCAAGTGATAGGGAATTTAACTTTATATTCCCCACTAGACGGCAATTGTTACCGATTATACCTCTAGTAGATACTTGAATATTTCCGTAATCCATCTTTGTTCTATTCGGAACGATCATAGAATTGTCGCTCAAATTCAAATAATCATCTTCAAATAACTCCTCTATGAACTTCTCAACCTCTTCACTCCTCCCAAGTCTAAGAAGTTCTGAGAGATATACCATTATATATACTATAACAGGTAAAGGGTTTCTGATTGCAATCAAACCTCTTGCCTCGAATCCTTCCTCAATTAAAACATCATTACCGATATCAAGATCGCCGTAAACAGTCAATTTTCCAAGTATCTTAACTGATTCGCCAAGGTATGCATCCATCGTTGAAATGACGTTCCCCTTTATTGTAGACCATAGATCTATACGAACATCTCCCTCTGCATCGACGCTACCTGATATATTTGTCCTCTCTCCTGCTATGACAGATCTTGCAAGTATCCCATACCCAATATCAGCATAATTTCCAATAAGGATATCTCCATCTACCACGATGTTATTCTCTTCTATTCTTGTGTTATCAGGAATTACAAGGACGCTTAATAGATCCTTAATCTCTTCCTCTTCTATCTCAATCACGCTCCGAATTTTTCAGCCCTGTTGATCAGATCCATGAGGATATGCATAATATCCATGCCCCTCAACCTATTCAGCCCACCATTTGCCGCATCTATCTCATTATATGCATGAACATTATCTACTCTTACACCGTCTCCATTTATCATTATCGGAACAGGATCGGCCGTATGGTCCTTAATGGATACTGGAGTGGAATGATCTGCAGTCACTACTACCATTGTATCTTTGAGATCTAAGACTTCAGAAAATGCTTCATCTATCCGAGAAAGGAAATCTCTCTTCTTCTCAAATTCACCGTCATGACCGGCTTCATCTGCCCCTTTGATATTCACAAGTACAAAATCATGATCCTCGAGGGCTTTTATGGCCGTTCTGACTTTTCCTACAACATCTGAATCCACTCCCCCAGTACCGCCATCGAAACTGACATGTTCCATCCCACACATCTTACCAATCCCTATGACAAGCCCGGCGGCAGCCACAACAGCGGACTTTAAACCGTACTTCTCTTCAAATGGTATTATGGCAGGTACAAGTCCGGCACCTCTCAGTAGAATCACATTTGCAGGTGGCATTCCTGCACTTGATCTTTCTTGATTTACCGGGTGTGACTCGAGAATGTCTATAGATTGGGCAAGAAAATCATTAAGTATCTTTGCAGTCTTCTCAGCCTTAGAGCTAATCGCATGAAACTCTTTCATCGGTTTATTCTCTTTTTTGGGATCATTTGAGGTCACATCTGCACTCAGATCTTCTCCCCGTAGGACCATCGCAGCCCTGTGTCCTGTGGACTCTTTAAAGATAAAATCCGTCCCGACATCGACACCTTCAGAGATTGAATGGGCAAGCTCAGTTGTTTCCCTAATCCTTCCAGCTCTTCTGTCAACTATCAAACCATCCTTTAAGGTTGCAAAGTTACACCTGAAAGCAACATCACCTGCTTTAACATCAATTCCCACACCTGCAGCCTCAAATGGCCCCCTTCCGGTATAATATTTGTAAGGATCATATCCCAAAAGAGAGAGGTGTGCGGTATCTGATCCTGGCCTGATCCCAGGAGCGATGGTATCCATTATACCGGATATCCCGGTATCTGCAAGTTTATCCAGATTTGGCGTGATGGCACTCTGAAGGGGCGTCGACTTGCCAACCGGCCTATCCGAAGCCCCATCAAGAACAAAAAATAATATTTTGTTAGAGACCCTCATAACATTATTTATGATGTTTCGGATCTTACTTCAGTCTTCCTGATCTCCACCCTGCGTAAGGGGTATATATGCTTAGCTTTCTTATAGATGTCAGAAGATAGCTTTCCAAGGACGATCTCCTGTATATACTGGCTCATTTCAAGATCTTTTGCTCTTGCTTCTATACTTTCTTCCATAACCGCCCGTATAGATTCTATATGTGATGTCTTAGCACGTTTCAGTGTGAAACATGAGGACTTTACCCGAAGGGAGTATCCATCGGATGTTAAAACATCAGTATTTGCGTCAATTCTCGAAGTCTTCCTCTTTACTAAGCTTCGCATGTAGTCTCTGGTAAGATTATGTCCCATAAAATTCGAATAAGCCGTATCACCATCTACTTTTTCTATTCTGAACATAAGCTTGGTATTCTGTTTCGAGAAATCATTCGTCAAATCGCCAAGTGTTGTCTCTATCGTCCTCCCTACCAGCTTGGTAGGGTCATCTGCAGGCGTTTCTCCGATATTTGATCTTCCAAACATCTCTGGGGCAAGAACCATATACCATCTCTTGGATTTCCATGAATCAACTCTTCTTTGCGTCTTTTTTGCCAACTTTTCTCCTCCACAATAGACTTTCAAATATAAATCTGGATATAGTAAACACCTCCTCCGCGACAGATCACGTCTTTACGGGAACCAACCTATGAATAAGCTGCAAGCCACGGAAAGGATCCTGGATTTACCTTGTAAATTGCTTTATTCACCTACGATGAATAAAATAACTAAACTTGTTGAAGGTCTTTGTACATGATATATTTTACTGTTTAATTAACATTTTTTTCGTTCCAGGCAAACAAAAACCCCTTCAGAGATCATTTACATTCCCGCAGCAAACATTCACAAGAGGACTTCTCAGTATGAAACCTACCGTATAAGTACACACCTCGCAGGTGAAGCCTCGACTCCTTCTATTTTTAGCGGCAGACAAAAGAAAGTATAATCTCCGGGCATCACATCTCTTAGATCAAGTCCCTCAACGATTATAACTCCGTTTGAGAGTAACAACTTGTGAACAGGGTGTTCCTTTGAACCTGATTTTTCTATTGAGAGGTAATCTATCCCTACTGTTTTTACCTTCTTTTTTACAAGATATTCGGCTGCACTCAGGCCAATATGTACAAAATCCTTTGTGAACGTATCTGTTTTATATAAATTGCTGTTTGTAGTCTTGAATATAACTATATCCCCATTTTCAATCTCAAAATCACTTAGATCGGATTCTTCAATCGATTTTTCAACCGAAGTTAGGTCAAATACCTTTGCATCACCCACAAAAGACTTAAGATTCAGACTGTCTATTGATTCTGCGTCTTTGAGGAAATGTGAGGGAGAATCAACATGAGTCCCGGAATGAAGTCCCATACTGATCTTTGAGAGTTTCACTCCGTGCACATCAATATTTTTCACCTGTTCGATCTTGACTTCAGGATCACCCCTATAGATCAACATAGATTCCGAAATAGGGAGTGTGATGTCGATAAGCTCCATGCTGATACTTAAGCGCTCAGAGTTTTAAGGTTATGTATATGAACTATAGGAAATTCAGATGATTGATAATTCATTTGGCTTTTAGAGGTGCCGGGCCTCCCCTACAGAGGCCCGGTCGGACTTGTGTTAAAATGTTTATTTTATTATTAAAAATATAACAAAACATCAAGATAAACATATTATAAATAATAAATAACCACATAATATATATAACTTTTCATTAGTTACGTTTTAAAATTCAAAGATATCATAATATGATGGGATCACCCGCCCGATACAACTCTTAGCACAGTGATATCCGATTGGGATACCTTGGCATCAAGAGGTACGGGCAAACCATCACTTAGAACAATCACAGTCTCTTGATTTATATCAAGTTCACTCAGTAGATCTTCATACGTCGAGTCATCCGGCAGATCTACCGATTGCATCCGCCTTTCATTCGTCACAATATCGATTGATAGTCTCACCATTCACCTTGATAGCTCAAGCATACGTTCTATCGGCTTTCTTGCATCTTCTGCAATCGATTTTGCAACAAGAACTTCCGGCCCTTCATCCTCAAGAGCCTGTAACACCTTCTTGAGTGTATGCATCTTCATCTGGGGGCAGACCGCACTCTTTGAGAGGGGATAAAAATTCTTACCGGGTATCTCTTTGCTCAGCCTGTATAGAAGGCCGACTTCTGTTCCTATGAGAAACTCTTTTGCATCTGATTCCTTGCAGTACTTCACCATACCGCTGGTTGATGCCAGATGATCGGAGAGATCCTGAATCTCGGAGACACATTCAGGGTGAACGACCACCTTTGCATCTGGATGTTCCTCTTTTGATGCGAGGAGGTCGCTCTCGGTGATCTGATGATGTGTCGGGCAGAGACCGTACTCAGGAACCGGTATAATCTTCTTCTTTGTCATATTCTGGGTATAATATGCAAGATTATGATCCGGCCCGAAGAGAACAACGTCAGATTCCATTGCATTCACGATCTTTGGTGCGTTTGCGGATGTGCAGATACAATCAGCATATACCTTTGTCTCGGCAAGGGTATTTATATAGAGAACCACTTCAGCATCCGGATTTTCTTCTTTTGCCTTCACCAGTATCTCACTTGGTAACTGTTGCGCCATTGGGCAGTTAGAACCGATATCAGGTATCAGCACCTTCTTATCCGGATTGAGAATTGCAGCAGTCTCAGCCATGAAGTCGACGCCGCAGAAAACGATTAATTTTGCATCAGTTCCAGCGGCCTTTCTTGCCAGTTCAAAAGAATCGCCGACAAAGTCTGCAGCATCCTGAACTTCAGGCCTCTGATAATTGTGAGCCAGTATAATGGCATTCTTCTCTGTCTTCAGTAGATCGATCTCTTCCATCAATTATTCTCACCAACTAGTCTTCCATTCACTTACTTAATGTAGATTAAATATGACTTTACTTCTTGATCTTTTTTGAATCAATTTAAGTAAAGATTGTCATATAGAACGGTGTATGGGTTCGGAGCTTAAGGGAAGGGAGTTTGTAATCTCTCAGCCATTCAAGAAGTTGGGTAAGGAGAAATTGACAGTGGACGAGTTTATCTTTGCTCTATCACTTGATCTCGAGTGGTTCACACCAGAAGAGGCAAGGGAAATCTTGGATCAGGCTCTAGGGCTCGGTCTACTCAAAAAAAGTGGTGACGATATTGAGCCCGGTTTTGATCCGAGAAGCCTTGAGAAACCACCCGGGTTCAGACCAGATATTAATTTATTTAGTTCAATTTCTTGTGATGACCTGCTGGAACAGATAGCAAGAGAATCTGGTATAGGAATCGATGAAGTCACAAAGAGAATCGAAGAGAAGAGTAAAGAACTTGGCGAGATAGTCGAAGAAGAGGTCATAAAGATCATGGTGGCAAAGGAACTCGGGGTAAGTATCGATGAAATGGTGGACAAGGCTTATGAGAGACTATTCGGATCTGCTAAGGACGAAATGAGCAATTAGGGCGTCCAGTTGAACCCTCTCGTTTGCACCCTCGGTTATTCTGAAGTCAGTCTCCCCGATCCGGTCAATCAGTTTCACCTTCTTTTGGGCAGGGATATCCATTCCCAGGACGGCTCTATAAATCTGCTCGGTGATATCACCCCCACTCAACCCCTGATCTTCAAAGAAGTACTCAAGCTTCTTGAGCGATTTCACAAGATCGCCGGCAAGAGCAAGTTCTATCAGTTCTTCCATCTCTTCGGGGTGTGCTGTTGCAGTAACCTGGTATATCGTCTCGGAATCGATCTTCTTTTTTAGGACTGCCGCACTCTGAAGAGAGTTTATCGCCCTTCTCATATCACCCATTGCTATATAAATTATAGCATCAACCGCGTCATCTGTTATATTTACATCCTCCTCAGAAGCAACGTAGAGTATGCGCTCCTTTAATGCGCCTTTTGAGAGTGGCCTGAAGCGGTATATTGCACATCTCGACTGAATAGGCTCAATTATCTTTGAAGAGTAGTTGCAAGATAGTATAAAACGGCACGTTCTCGAGTACTGCTCCATCGTTCTTCTCAGAGCAGACTGTGCAGGAGACGTGAGTGCATCCGCTTCATCAAGAAAAATTACCTTAAAGTCCGCACCACCGAGGGGTGCTGTCTTTGCAAAACTCTTGATGTTGTAACGGACAGTATCGATTCCTCGTTCATCGGATGCGTTAAGCTCCGTAAAGTTCATCTGCCAGGAATCACCAAAAAGTTCTCTAGTCGCCGATATCGCACATGCGGTCTTTCCAACACCGGGTGGACCTGAAAAGAGAAGATGAGGGATCGTCTTTGCATCCACATAAGCCTGGAGGCGCCTTGTTGCTTCCTCTTGACCCACAACGTCGCATAGTTTCTTAGGCCTATACTTCTCAACCCATATCTCCTCCATGAAAATAAAGCCTCCTTGAACCCCCTATGTCTCGGTAACATATGAAGTCATCGAAAGAAGACCGATACGGTTTTTATCTATAGTGCCAACTAATTAGCAGATACAAGTTATATTGGCTGGAATTGGATATGGCTGGGGCAAAGGAACTGGAAAAGGAGGTCATAAATGCCGGACTCTGTACAAGCTGCGGTGCTTGCGTCGGTATCTGTCCTTATATCAATGTGGTGAAGGATAGGACAGTCATCATCGAACCCTGTGGTATAACAGATGGTAGATGTTACACATTCTGTCCAAGAACCTTTAGTGATTTATCGGCTCTTAGCGAGATGGTATTCGGTTCAAAGAGAAGCGATTTTACAATGGGATATTACATCTCTGTCAAGATGGTTCAGGCAACTGATCCTGAAGTGCGGTCCTCTTCGCAGTATGGAGGGGTAGTCAGCTCATTATTATCACATGCACTGAATACCGGCCTGATCGATGAAGCAGTTCTTACAAATCCTTTTGATAACAGTTTTATGCCAAATCCATGTATAGCAAGAAACGAAGATGAGGTTTTTAAATGTGGGAGGTCAAACTATGTTGCCTCTCCGACGCTAAAGAGCCTAAATGAAGCCTTGAAAGACGCAGATGGTGGTATTGGTGTGGTCGGAACTCCATGCCAGGTAGTTGCTATTCGGAAGATGCAGATGCATGATCCGTCTATTGAGCATATTAAGTTTGTTATTGGACTTTTCTGCACCTGGGCGATGCCTTATAAGGATTTTTATGATTATTTGAGTGATAAAATAGATTTAGATTCCGTTGAAAGGTTGGATATTCCACCACCTCCAGAAGAGACCCTTGTTGTAACGAGTGGTGAGGAAGAAGTGAAATTCCCTCTTGAGGATATCAGGGAGATCGTCAAGGAGGGTTGCAAAATCTGCTATGATATGACCTCTGAGTTTGCCGATGTATCGGTTGGGATGGTCGAGGGTATGGATGATTGGAACACCCTCATCGTCAGGACCGAGAGGGGTGCACGTCTTGTAGAAAGTGCAATAAGTGAAGGTGTAATACGCGTGGAACCACTCGATGATGCGAGGCATGATCATCTGCAAGAGGCATCCCTCAACAAGAAGAAGAGGGCAATAGATGCGATTGAGAATCGGAATAAGAAAAAGGAAAATTTGTCATATCTAAAGATCTCAAAGGAGGAGAGGGATGCAGTCATTTGATCTTGATGAACCGGGTAAAAGGGTTCTTTTGATGGGAAATGAGGCGATAGCAAGGGGGGCATTTGAAGCCGGTGTCAACTTCTGCACCGCATATCCCGGTACACCATCATCTGAGATACTTGAGACAGTTTCCAAGGTTGGTGAAGCAAACGGAATCTATACCGAGTGGTCGACAAACGAGAAGGTTGCACTGGAGGCTGCCGGAGCGGCCGCTTTTACAGGACTCAGGGCCATGACCTCAATGAAGCACCAGGGAGTCAATGTATGTTCGGATTTTCTTGCAACTGTCAATTTGACAGATACACGGGGAGGCTTTCTTCTCGTTGCATGTGACGATCCCGGTGGTCATTCTTCGACACAGGAAGAGGATACCAGAAACTTTGCAAGATCTTTTGACATACCTCTTCTTGAGCCTGCCACAATCCAGGAAGCAAAAGATATGGCAAAATGGGCGTTTACGCTCTCCGAAGAACTCAAAATGATATGCATGATGAGGAGTGTCACGAGAATATCACATGCTAGAGGCAATGTTGAACTTGGTGAGATCGAGAGGGAAGATCGGAAAGCAAGCACTCCCATGATCGATATCTTCACGTCGATGCCCCCTGTAACTCGTCATCCGACTCTTCACAGAAAGCTTGAGAAGGCGAGAAAAATCTTTGAAGAATCCGATTTCAACTGGTATATGGGTCCAAAAGACGCCGAATTTATAATTATCACAAGTGGAACAGGATGGGCGTACTCCCAGGAAGCCCTGGGATTACTTGGGCTGCAGGATAAAATTGGCACCTTAAAACTTGGAACGACCTGGCCGCTTCCTGAAAAGCTCGTCTTAAAGCATCTGAAACATGCAAAAGATGTTCTTGTAATAGAGGAGATAGATCCATTTCTGGAGCAGAATGTCAAGATTCTTGCCGCTGAAACGGCTTTTGAGATCGGTCCCAAAAACTTCCTCGGCAAACGCTCAAAGCATATAAAAGATACTGGGGAGATAAATGTCGATTCTGTGATAAAAGCTCTTACAAAGGTCAAGAATATCAACTATAATCCAAGGGACGAAGAGTACAGTTCGAGGGTAAAAAAACAGATAGGATCGGTATCTACAAGAACTCTGGGATTCTGCGCAGGTTGCCCGCATAGAGCATCCTTCTGGGCGATAAAAACTGCAATCAAGTGGGATGGCAGGGATGCTTATGACTGTGGTGATATCGGATGCTATACGCTTGGTATTGGCCCGGCCGGTTTTATGCAACTCAAGACGATACATTGCATGGGTTCCGGAATAGGACTTGCAACCGGTTTTGGGAATCTTGAGAGGTTCGGTTTCGATAGACCAGTAATCGCAGTTGCAGGCGATTCTACCTTCTATCACTCGTGCATTCCAGCTCTGATAAATGCGAGGTACAACGGTGCAAATGTCCTTTTTATAATCCTTGATAACAGTGCAACGGCAATGACCGGTTTTCAGCCACATCCGGGAACAGGAACCGACTCAAAGGGGCATGAGACACCAATTATTTCTCCGGAGAGGATATGTGAGGGAATCGGTATTGAGACTGTGACTTGTGATCCATTTGACTTCGAGGAGACGACGAAGACGATATATGACAAGCTTCAGGAGAGTGGTACAAGAGCATTGGTCCTCAGAAGAACCTGCGCGATCATCGAGGATAGGAGGCGTGAAAGGCCAAAGGTCTATGTAGATCAGTCAAAGTGCATCGGTGATGAATGTGGATGCGCAAGATTCTGTTCACGTGTATTCAACTGCCCAGGGATAGTATGGGACGCTGAAAATATGAAAGCGAAGATCGACGAGGTAGTCTGTACCGGTTGCGGGGCATGCGCAAGGCTCTGTCCAAAAGATGCGATTATCGTCGAGGACAAGGGGGCTTAGACTTGACCAAAGAAGGGAAAAGAGATCCTCTGAATCTTATAATATGTGGCGTGGGCGGACAGGGAAACGTCCTCGCATCACGAATAATTGCATCAGCAGGAATAGAAGAGGGACTCTTTGTAACAATCGGTGAGACATACGGAGCATCCCAGAGAGGGGGATCGGTCATGTCCCATGTCCGATTCTCAGAGGTTATGCAGTACGGGCCATTGATACCTGAAGGCTCTGCACACATCATACTTGGTTTCGAACCTACCGAGACGCTACGAGTAATCGCAGATTTTGGTAACCCAGATATTGATGTTATCGTCAACCCCAGACCATACTACTCGATAGATGTTCTTGCGGGAAGATCGGAGTATCCTGATATCTCGGAGGTGCTCGATATGATACGCGAACTATCTTCTTCTCTTGAGATAGTCGAGGCTACCGAACTTGCAAAAGAGGCAGGAAAAGCCTTAACTCAAAGTGTTGTTATGATCGGAGCACTTGCAGGTTCAAGACTTCTTCCGATAAGCGAGGATGCCTTCAGAAGTGCCATTACAAGTGCTTTTTTAAATAAGGATCCCGATCTGAACCAAAGAGCATTTGATCTGGGTTTTGGGACACTCAACCGAACGCTTTAGAGGTTATGCAACCTACCTTCCTCAAACTCTCCCTTGACGACGCCGTCTTCTATAAGGGCAATTCTATGAGCCGTACTTGCCAGAAGCTCCCTGTCGTGAGATACGATAACAAACGTCGTGCCTAACTCTGCGTTCACCTTCTTGAGTAGATTTGCGACCTTTTGGGCTGTGACCGGATCAAGATCTCCAAAAGGCTCGTCCAATATGAGAAGCATCGGTTTTGTCGCAAGTTCGACTGCAAGGGCAAC
>JAXHTN010000310.1:0-1960 GCA_034190145.1 Halobacteriota archaeon
ACACACCGGTGTTTTACCTTGTTACCTACCCTATAACTCTCGTATTCGTAGTAATATGTTCCACCTTTTATCTTCTTCTTTACAATGTATGTCATTGTGCTACCTATATTTAGGTAGCACAGTATACACAGTTTTCGCATGCTTAGCACTATATTACTACAAGTTTGGTTAGGGTGCACAATAGATCAATCCTTTTTATTATCAGGGGGAAATATATCCTCTTGATATCATTTATTCACTGTGAGAATAGAACTCAATTGAAAGAATTAATGGGGATTTGTTTATATATTATTGAAGATGGGTTTGAAGTAAGTGTTTTACACAAAGCAAAGGTGAAAAAATCAGGGAAAGTTATATATTCACTCCGAACAAACCTCAAAAAAGAAGGGGGAAACTAAATTAGGCAGAAACGATAACAATCCCAGTGCATTTAAGTATGGCATATATTGACTTATGATAGAATACAGAACTTTCTGAGCATAAGGGGTGTTATGTGCAATTCAAAAACCCGCCTTTGAAAAAGGAGGCCATAAATTTATGATGACGTTGTTGCTTTCGTTTAATGGAAAAGAACCACGGATAAAAAGTGGAATTCCGATAGGTCGCTCCAATTGTCTAACGGGAGTTAGACAGCTCACTATGTTCAACCCAAATTTTTTCTTCTCTTACGGGGGTATTCCTGAGTGAATATGTTAATAATCAGTATTAAATACTTCATAACATATGGTTGAAAAAGGCTGGAAGCATGGCTCAAAATAGAATTGACTTGAATGATGAGGAAAAAATAGTCCTATATTCGATTGGAGCATTGAATAACCGACCACTTAAAAGTAAAGTGAAAATTCAAAAATTGTTATATCTTTTTTCAAACGTTTTTTCAGATTTTGGGAAACTACTGGATTACGAACCGCATTTATTTGGTCCATACAGTGAAATTGTTGATGATGTACTGGAGGACTTATTGACCCTTGGTTTAGTACAAAAAGAAGGTAATTCTTATACTCTGGGTATCAAAGGTCAAGATGCTTTCAATGCAATAAAGCCGAAAAAGGAATTAATTGAAGTAATGAATGACTTCAAAGAATTTATACATGATTTGCCAGATAACGAAATACTCACTTTTATTTATGTATTCTATCCGGATTACATAAGCGAATCAGCTAAATGGGATGAAATAAAACCAAATCGAATTAAGGTTGCAGTTTCGTTGTTGAAAAAAGAAAAAATCAGTTTTTCAAAGGCATCCGAATTAGCTCAAATGAATCCAGTTGATTTTGAACGATACCTGATTTCGAATAATATTCGGTGGAGGCGTGAATGACTGTGAAAATATTAGATAATACGGTCATTTCAGTTAGCATTAACGAGTTGCATTCGATAAATCTAATTCAATTATGCTCAACTATATATGATATTACTACAACACACCATGTTTTTACCGAAGCGAAGAAAGGATTTTCCAAAGCGGTTATCAAGGAGATATCAAATTACATAGTGGTTTCAAATAGCCAGAATCCAAGATTCGATGAAATTTTGAATTGGCTTGAACTTCGCTTTCCATATTTACATAGGGGAGAACTCTCAACTTTTTTAATGGCAGTACTGGATTATTCTCAAACGAGTAAAAGATATTACTATGTATCTGATGATGGACGAATGAGAAGAACTATCCCTAAGATACTGCACAATCGAACTTTCATAAATATGTGAGCCTGTCCCCCAATCCGTTATCAACACTGACACTTAAGGTTAACTGTTGTGCAAACCCATAAAAAGCTCCCGACTTTAGATGCCTAATTGGCTACTGACGTCCGAATCGTATCGATAATCGGCACATTTCTCTCCAACTTACTCCATATTACCTTCAGATTGTGGGCTGTACATACCAGATTATACTCTACCCTAACCTTATCTATTCCACGTGTCAGGAATTCACGGAACTTCAGATTCTGCTTTATGT
>JAXHTN010000311.1:0-1943 GCA_034190145.1 Halobacteriota archaeon
CCAATACTAATCGACAGAAAATCAGTTGAAATTGTTGAGCAGATAGACTACGATTTCGAATCATTAAAAATCCCTGAAAAGACGAATATAATGGTGTGTATTCGGGCTAAGATGATAGATAATTATGTGAAGCGTCTTCTTGAAGTAGATAAAAAGAGTGTTGCCCTGCATTTGGGGTGTGGTCTTGATAGCAGGTATGATAGAATCAAGGATGATAATGTTGCTTGGTATGATCTTGATTTGAAGGAGGTTATCGATCTACGTCACCATTTTTATAAAGAGGCAGATAGGTACCACATGATAGCATCCTCTGTCACAAAGGCCGAATGGACTGAGGAAATACCACAAGGAAGAGACCATTACATCATTATTGCAGAAGGCCTATTTATGTACTTAAAAGAAGATGAGATAAAAGAGTTGATCGGTCGCCTTAAAAAAAGGATCGGTAGTTTCACCTTGATCTTCGATGCCTTCAGCGTTCTTACAGCAAAGAATGTAAAAAATCACCCCTCCTTGAAGAGGACAGGTGCGCAGATAAATTGGGGAATTGATGATCCCGATGAACTTGAAAACTGGGGATTGGGAATTCAATTGATTGATGAAGAGTACTTCTCAGACTACGAAGGAATTGATAACCTGGATATCATAACCAGGATTATGTTCAAGGTTTCAGGTCTATTTTACGTTGCCAAGAGGGCACATAGATTATTAATTTACAAGGTTGAACTCTGATTACGTACAAGTTAAATATGGTGCATCCGTAAAAGAGAGTGGGATAACCAAAATGACCAGATATTTCGAGATCGTTAGAAGAGACGGGCCTGCAAGAATCGGCAGAATGTTACTTGAAGAGAGCATCCCAACGCCTCACATCATTGAAGTAGAGTCATTAGATGGGGATGGTCCGATCTTTAGCATGGGGCCCTCAATTGAGTATAATTCACAACAGAAGGTTTTAGATTTTATTGACGAACAAAAAAGTAAAGAGAGATTCATAATACTACCCCACGGGAGGCCTGAATCCAATTCAAAGTCAATTTTAAGCGAGATATCTGGTGAGATACCTATCGGTATTTCGGTGGATCCGGCAACTTTTAGTTACTCTGAAAGTAAGGGGGCGGATCTTTACGTACTTCCTCCGATGGGAAGATTTGCGAGTAATGCGAGATTATTTGTAAATTCTATCGTCAAGGTGAGGGAGAGTATTCCTTCAGATACTGCTTTATACACTCCAGCTGCTGCAACACCTGAAAACCTTGCAATCTTGATATATGCTGGTGTCGATCTCGTCGATGACACGATTGCCAAAATATCGGGTTTTCGAGACCTCTACCTGACAAACGAAGGGGAAGTTCCGATATCTGAGCTCTCTTGTGAACTTCCTTGTCTTTGTGAGGTCTGCGGTGATAGAACAAGTGAAAGTTTCAAGAAACTGAAAAAGAAAGAGAGGTCGCTACTGATATCACGCCACAATGAACTCAAACTAATGGAGGAAATGAGGCGTGTGCGGCACCATATCATGAATGGGTCGATTAGGGAGTATGTTGAGAAGCAGTGTAGGTCATCCCCGTTTCTCTGTGCTTCGGTGAGACTTTTTGACAGGGAGCCCCAGTTTCTGGAGAAGAGAACTCCCGTTGCAAGGGGAAATGTCCTGTACGCAAACACGATGGAGTCCCTTGATAGGATCGAGATAAGACGATTCGCTAGTCGCGTAAGGGATAGGTATAAACCCCCTTCAAAGAAGAAGATACTTGTACTCCTCCCTTGTTCTGCAAGGAAACCATATTCAACATCACCATCACACTTTAGATTTATCCAGGCACTTAATGGTTACAGGGACAATCTTCATGAGGTTATTATCACATCGCCACTGGGTGTCGTTCCGCGAGAACTTGAACTGGTCTATCCTGCCGCCCACTACGATATACCAGTGACAGGATATT
>JAXHTN010000312.1:0-1919 GCA_034190145.1 Halobacteriota archaeon
CGGGGATGAAAGGGGCAGAGCCCCTTCAGACGGACCCGGTGGGATTCGAACCCACGATCCCCGGCTTAGAAGGCCGGTGCTGTATCCTATCTAAAAATAATTTTTTAGGGAGTAGGAATTACCTCATAACTCCTGACTAAGCCACGGGCCCATATACGGAAACATCTCGTTTCCATATATATGTTTCCAATGCGTTTGATATCCTATTCCCGTTTATTTGTTCTTATTCAACTTCGTGTTTAGGACCTCACACAACTCAAACTGATCGAAAGGTATGCCATGGTTCTCTTTGTACTCCTTGTACCAAGCCAGCTTCGAGAGAACTATTGCAACCTTGCCTGCTGTTGGATATGTGTACACACCATCCATTATTCTAGTCTCCGTCTCGGAGAAGGTCGTTGTAAGAACCGGTTTGTTGTACTTACCCATCCACCCTGCGATCATACCAGAGAGCGCAGGATCAAGCTTTTCGATCATATCACCTATCTGGGATGTATCTCCACTCAAAAGCGCTGGGAAAGCAGACAGCATATCTCCAAGTAGAGATGGGTCCATGCCTTGGGTAAATGAAACAAGGAACTCCTCCATATCACCGGCACTGGAACCGAGCATACCACCAAATGCAGACAAGAACGGCCTTACAGCCTTGAGATCGGGTGCTTCCCCTGATGCAAGTTTTGATGTGAATCCCTCAAGGAGCTTATCCATTCCTTTCAGATTGGAAAACATTGATGTGGGGATTACTGAGTCCATCCCTCCCGATGTCAGCATAGATGAGAAACCAGCAAGGCTTCCGAATCCCATGAAAATAACCGCGTCAACCTCATCCAGTTCAAGAAGCATCGTCGGTGCTTTTAGATATCCTATGAAGTTTCTATCTCCTGCGGGATCGACAGGATTTCCATGACTCCATCTCGGTGGGAATATCTTATCGAATCTATCCAAAGCTTCCTGTGGTAGTTCGATTACATCAAGATCATGAGTCGCGCAGGCTTCGGTACAGATGACGCCGTAACTACCTCCCCCTGTGATGATTGCAACATTTCTTCCATTGGGAAGGGGTAAGGTCAAAAATCCTGTGGCAATATCGATCATCTGTTCAGGTCCGTCTGCTTGTATAACGCCACACTTATTGAATGCCGTATCATGCATGATAGCAGTTCCTGCAAGGGATCCGGAATGTGCACTGATAGCTTTAACAGTTGCTTCCTCTTTGCCCGGTTTTAATACAATTACAGGTTTCTTCTTTGTAACTTCACTCACTTTGTCAATGAATCTTCTCCCATCGTTTAGTCCCTCTATGTATGCAAGGATCACCTTCACGCCAGGATCATGACCGAAGTACTCCATGTAGTCTTCCATCTGTATGTCTGCTGTGGCACCACAGCTGATGTATCTTCTAAAACCAAGCCCTCTTGTGATTGCAGACATAACGACTGCGCCACCAAGGTTACCCCCCTGTGATACGAAAGCTATGGGCCCGGGTTTTGACGGAAGTGGGAACATATATGCTCTGAGATCAGAGGTTGCACTCCACATCCCCATACAGTTCGGACCGACAAATCGAATACCGCCCTTTCTTGCAATCCTAAGGACTTCATCTTCCAGCTTCTGGCCTTCCTCGCCAACTTCTCTGAAACCGGCAGATATAATAACGGCTGCCTTTACACCTTTCTCGACACAGTCTTCCATTACAGCAGGACAGGACGGTGCCGGAACGACAAATACCGAGAGGTCGATATCATCAGGTATATCGGTCACTTTCTTGTAAGCCGTGTGTCCTATGATCTTGTCTTCTCTTCGGTTCACCGGGTAAACCGTCTGTGATCCAGCAAGTGCGCTAGAGAAAGACGAAAATCCCCATTTGTTGAAGTTGTTTGTAGCCCCAATAACCGCAACTGTCTTCGGATTAAATAGTG
>JAXHTN010000313.1:0-1904 GCA_034190145.1 Halobacteriota archaeon
GGCTGGAAGACAAGATAGAAGACAAGAAGGTTGACATTGACAGGGCAGAAATAGAGCGTAAGGACCATGAGAAGATCATCAATGACCTCTTCACACAGGTATGTGTAAATAACGAGGGTGAGTTAATTGCACTTGTCTCCAAGGTTGAACAAGCCGATAAACTCAGGATAGGGATTGAGAAGAACGAGGATTCCCTAAAAAGGTTGGCTATAAAAGAAAGCCGAACCCTAGAAGATCTGAAAAAGGAACTGAAAGAGGCAGATTTCACCACCATTGAGATGGAGAAGGACCAGCTGATCACCCAGATAGAAGAGATGGACAAGGAATGGAAATCCATTTTCCGGGAGTATATTATACTTGAGCAAGAATTAAATAAACTGGATGGTTCAGGAAGAGCTGCCGAGATAGCCAATGAGATTGAGTTTCTCCTTTCAGAGTTCGAGGACCACATGGACCGGTACATTTCCCTTATCATGGCAAGAAGGCTTCTGGAGAAGTCATTAAGAAGGTTCGAGAAGGAACACCAACCCGAACTACTGGCTATCATCAATGGTATATTCCTGAAGATAACCGATGGCCGTTACACGCAGATAAAAACAAGCTTGGACAAGGATACACCCTTCAGGGTGGTTGACAGTAGTGGAAACGAAAAAACCCCTGATAAGCTTTCAACTGGGACTAGGGAGCAGTTATATCTGGCAATAAGACTGGGCTACTTAGAACATTACTCAAAGAAGGCTGAATCAATGCCGATTGTCATGGACGATGTTCTGGTCAATTTTGATGATAAAAGGGCAAAGAATACTGCCCAGGCACTTCTAGATATAGCCGGAAACAAACAGATCATCGTGATGACCTGCCACGAGAATACTGTAAAAACATTTGAAAGTATAGATAAGGATATACCAATAATAAAGTTGTGAGTAATTGAAACTCCCTTCTTGCTTGAGAGAAACGGTTATTGAAAGCTATGCTAAACCGCCCTGTTCTTTTTGGAGAATTAGAGACTTATCAGTTCGTTTCATTCATTCGGACCCTGCCAAGCTATCGGCTTCGACGAACTTCTTTTAACCGCGAGCATTACACGCCATCGATAATAACATTAATGATACCTACATTCTGCATCAAACCCCCGAACCCAAAAGTCCCCTACCTGCAACAACATTCGCCGAATCATCCGGTAAATCTATCATAAACTTAACCTTAAAATCAAATTCCTGTAACCAATGTGCAAGGTAAAGATAATGATTGGGTGGATAACTATCTGGCTGTAAAAATCAGAATGCCTTTTCAAATCCTCTTTTACCGTATCTCAAAGTCAAGTTATATTTACCCTCATACTTTTGAAAAATCATACAAATTATAATAATAGCAATACATTACGTGAAATTATATCCATTCAAACAAATTATTACCATTTTTTAAATTTTCATCAGACAAAATTGGTTGGAAAATGTTGATAATCCGTAGTTTAGAATAAATATAAATAGTTATAGTAGAAATAAGACAAGAAGAGCATGAGGTGTTAGATATGAAGAAGAAAATAGCTGTTTTAACGAGCTTGTTACTTATTATATCCATTGCGATATTCTCAGGATGTATCGATGAGGATACACAAGGTCCCTCACCAACTGTAACAATATCGCCAACACCAGAACCCGAACAAGAAGAGGATGGGTGGGAAGCAACACCGGATGATCACGAGGAAACTCCTGAAATTCAGATGGATGTGGTAAATTCCAGTAATCAATTTGCCCTGGATCTTTATTCTAACCTTAGAGAAGAAGATGGTAACGTCTTCTTCTCACCGTATAGTATCTCCACTGCACTTGCAATGACTTACGAAGGGGCAAGAGGAGAAACAGCAGAAGAGATACAGTCGGTATTCTATTTCCCGGTTGATG
>JAXHTN010000314.1:0-1872 GCA_034190145.1 Halobacteriota archaeon
GATATGAAGATGAATTATGAGGAACTTGATATTCCACCAAACTGCTGTACTTCACTGAGTGCACTTGCACTATACCTTCGTTCAGGTCCATTCGATCCAAAGTTGACAACAAGCGTGAATGTTATGATGGTGGATAGACTCTTCGTCATCAATTCAACGACATCAAAAGATAAAGAGAGCGTCACAGTGCCATCAGGAACATATGACTGCTACAAGGTCGAATTGACACCGGATATAGCTTCTTTGATGGATCAACTCCCTGCAGGATTTAATTTTCCGCAAGCATTTTACACGCTTGCACAGAGGCTTGTATCCAGATTTATACCTTCGATATACTACTGGTATTCAGTAGATGAACCTCATATTCCTATCATGTATGAAGGTGTTGAACACTCATCATCGTCGGTAGGGGAAGCAATAATTGAGGAACTTGTTAGCGAATAATAGTCGGTTTATCTCGGCTTAATTATTCTTTTATTAAGAAATACAGCCGTTAAGACTGCAGTAAAAGCAATTATGGCAGTAAATCCTGGGGTCTCTTCTTCAACCTCTTCATCCTCTGTCGGTTCTGTATCTTCCCCCCAGACTGCAGGTTTAAGATTGTTATCTGTGGGAGATTTTGTTGATTCGGGTGCTGGTGATTGAGATACGGGTTCGGTTATCGTTGATACGTCGCTCTCAACCACTGTGTTGTTAACAGGTGGAGGGGAGAATAATGCAATGATTGAACACTGAGATATTCTGGTTGTTACGGTATTTGTGGTAACATTTATTGAGTTTTCAACAGCCGCCCACTCACCACCCTCAAATTTCTTTACCCTTAAACTAGATTCATTCACCCCTTCAGGGATATCAGATGGATCATAAGTTATGCTCATATTAACACTCGGGCTAAATTGATACTTCGAAGGTCTAAATTCATAAGCAGCAACAGCTCCAATATCAATATGATGTAACTCAATTGTACGCAATGGATATCCTTTTGAGTCGAGAGCCATTGTGCCAGCAGGAATTACAATGGATGCTTTTTCATCACCTGTAGAATTTATTATCACTTCTCTTTTAAGCTTACCGCTGTGATAAGGTAGCGTGTAATCCTCGGTTATTACATCCATTATATCCATGATCTCGGCACCTGTTTTGTTGAACGAGTTTGCCTCAACCGCTACAAATCCATTCTGTATTACCACCACAAGAAATAGTATTGATGAAAATATTAAAACCCAAGTGACACTTAACTGCTTCATCCCCAATCCCCAGATCACTTCACTAATCCCTAATAAAAATAGAATATGCCCGTTTATATAGCTGGCATGTCCATCAATTTCAATTTTTGAGAGAGATTCTTGGCCATGTATTTCGTGTTAAATGATCACATCTTTATACCTTGAAACTTGAAAGATCTCATACTGATCATGCGAATAGGAGTAATTGCGATTCAAGGTAATGTATCCGAACATGTTTATGCATTCAGAAGAGCTCTAAAGGAGAGGGGTGATGACGGAGAGGTCATTGAGATAAAAAGTGATGGAGTTGTAGGTAGCTGTGATGCGATAGTGATACCTGGCGGAGAGAGTACAACTATTGGACGGCTAATTGAAAGAGAAGGAATTTCAAAAGAGGTTCTTGAGGCCTCAACGTCAGGAGTTCCCATACTTGGGACATGTGCCGGGCTAATACTTCTTGCAAAACATGGGGACGAGGAGGTCGAGAAGACCGGGCAGAATCTACTCAAGTTGATGGACGTATGGGTAGAGAGGAATGCATTCGGAAGACAAAGAGAGTCTTTCGAGATCAATCTAGACACCACAGTATTTGAAGAACCGTTTCCTGCACCTTTTATAAGGGCCCCTGCAATCGTAAAGACTGAAA
>JAXHTN010000315.1:0-1864 GCA_034190145.1 Halobacteriota archaeon
TTGCAATGTGAATGAGATAGTCTCGCATCTGAAAGACATTTTTGGGTATAAGAATCTTGAGATTATTGGTACTAATATTCTCACTAGTGGATATGTGATTCATGATTCCAATTACAAAAAGGCGGTCTCTGTTATACTGAATTACTTAAAAGAGATTGATTTGCACGTTTGTGGAAGGTTCGGTGAATAGAAGTATAGGAATATGGATGAGAGTGTAGAAAGTGCTTTTGATGTGATAAACAAGATAAAATGAAATGATAAAAAGGCTCATACTCTGTGGAGATAGGTTTCATATCCCCAACTGAGGAATATGTGCAAGATAACTCTCTCTGAGTTCTTCTCTGTCAATGTGATGATAGATATCTATTGCATCCCCTCTGGTATCACCCCTCAATTCCTTCACATACTCTCTTGGCATACCTGCCCTGATAAGGTGGGTTGTAAACCAGTGCCTGCAACAATGCGGTGAGAAGTGATCCTCCGTTTTAGAAGAGCTTTGATCATGCAACCCCAGCCTCTCTGCGTGCTTTGTGGCCGCATGGTAGACAGCATTTCGGTCTATCCTGTTCCCGTAGGTACTCACGAACAATGCTTTGCATTCATCTTTGACAGTGGTCTCTCTTCTTCTGAGCCATCTCCTCAGTATCCTTGCACACTCATCATCAAAGAAGACGAGCAGGTTGGTTCTCTTCCGGGTCGGTTTGAGTGTTATACTCTGATTCTCCCAGTTGATGTCATCAAGATCTATGTTAATTAGTTCGTTTCTTCTTATACCGGTTTTGGCAAGTAGTGTTATGATTGCCTTATCCCTGGGATTTAGAATCGAACCTATAAGCACCTTCATCTCCTCTATTGAGATGAGCTTTCTTTCGGAGTTGTTACCAGGATTGGATTTATATGAACCAAGGTACCTTCTTCTGATCTCAAGAACAGGGTTCCTCTCAAGAAGCCTCTCGTACACCAGGTATTCATAGAAGCTTGATAAAGCGGAGAAGTTGTTATTAACAGTTTTTGAGGAATTGTTACGCTCATTTCTCAGATATGATATGAAATCTTTCAACACCGCCCTATCAACATCAAGAAGAGTGGTATTTTGCCATGATAGGAACTCTTCAAAGATGCGAAGTGACGAGCCGTATCTTCTTATGGTTTCGGGAGTCATACCCTGAAGCTCACAATCCTTACAGAAATCCTCGATCAATGCGGAATCATCAAGAGCATCTAAAGGACTGTATTTCGTAACTTCACTCACCCTATCCACCTCCATCCTCTTGATGTGGATGATACAAGCCCGTATGATTCGAGATTCTCCAGCTGGCATGAGATGGCTCTTACAACCCCGCCATCTCTGGGATCGATCCCGAGCAAATCCAGCAGATCATCGCTACTTACAACACCACGCTTCCTTAGAAGATCAATCATCTCCCTGTCATACTTTCTTATTCCAACAAAGTCTTCATCAAGGAATGGCTCTGACCTATACCGCCTCAGCTCACCTTCCAGTTTGTCTATGACCACTCTCTTCTGCCTGTTATCCGAACTTAGCTCTTTGATCTCTTCCGTTAATTCCCTTATCTCATTAACCAGATCGCCACGTGGCCTGTACTCCGGATCTTCTTCCTGTTGAATTGAGTTCTCCACATGCTCGATAACAAACCTGGAAATCGATAGGCCATGCTTCTCTGCAAGTTCTTTCCATCTGCTCGCCTGCTCCACAGATGGCAGATAAACATAGACTGCCCTCTCTTTCAGATTCTTATCTTTTACAACCACAATATGAATTACGTGGTTATCACATATAAAATGTACTAGTAAAAAATTGCGGGGGATGGGATTCGAACCCACGAACTCCTACGAGACAGGG
>JAXHTN010000316.1:0-1862 GCA_034190145.1 Halobacteriota archaeon
CGATAGGAAAAGATATATTGTTGTTCGGTGTAATGTCGAATGTTCTTGGTTGCGTTGTCGTGTTCATAAAAAAAACAGCTTAACTGAGGACACTTATTTTTATTGAACTGTCAAAGATGGACTGTATTTGTTTTTAGGCGCTCTAGTTTGTTATACCTATTCAAAAAATAGTTCAGTAAGGTTTCTACCTGCTTGAGTAGTCTCAGCGGATTCGGGAAAAATGTCCATTAAACTATGCTGGAAATAACCAGAAATTCCTTGCCAGATATATCTGCCAAGTTTTGTTTTCTTAAATAATTCCGTTTTAAAGTTCTCAGGGGAATCTGGAGAAATAATGTAAATCCTTAGGTCGTAATCTCTCACGGCATCGGATATTATGCGATTGATATGGTCATCGCCAAAACCGTAACCTATTATGAGTAAACGACGTTGATTCTGCGAAAGTACTTTTTTAAAAATTTCGAAGTACCACCTCAAGAGAGGTTCTTTCTGAATTTGTTCGGTTTTGCCGCTTCCAATAACCATTTTCTGCGTACCATCATAACTTTTCCAGTTAGAAGAACCATGGAGTTTTATGAGGAAAAAATACCCGTCAGATAAACTATCCTGTTTAACGAGATTTAACTCCTCTTCGTTAGGAGGCTGACAATAGTCTGGTTCGTCTAGTTCCTTTCTAAAATAAGTTCTGAACCATTCCGGATTCTTCTTAATACCGGGAATAGAAAGTTCAGCGCTGTCATAAAGTCGCTCAAAAAACAGATCTTGGTTGAGAGTAAAAATAAAACTCTTATTACTTGTTTTAGGCTGGAGAGATTTTGTGACATTTTCCGGCCCAATTGAACTTCTACTAGGTTCATTAAAAAGGGTAATAAAATGTGTAACATTGGAAAGCTGTGGTGGATACGGGCTACCGCCGCCATATTCTCTGAGAATTGTGTCAATGTAATCATATGCAGACTTCACAGCATCATTAATAGCTTCTTTTTCATCTTCTGTATAATCTAAACCTTCCATTATTGAAGTGTAGATTGATTCATAGTCAAAATTATCCCTCATTAATTCTTTAATTTTCGGATGAGCTTGAACCTTTCTATGATTAAATATCATAGCCCACATCTCACTTGCTAGCAGACCTCCGAAATTTTTAGTAAACCCCGCCCCAGTTAGTAATACATTTTCACTGCTTTGAATATTCGTGGTATTATCTTTCATCTCTTATAAATCGTAATATTCACTCACATATAATCTTTCTAAGAATGTGCGTATATATAAAATATCAAGAAGTTTCTCAGATCCCTATTATCTCTCCGGCATAAGCCCCAGCCAGTCCACCCCTATATAAAAATAAGAGCATCCACGGGGGCGGTTGGATAGGTTAGTCATAAATATTTTTCCGATGTCCGATCTTTAAAACTATGATCCGGATCTTTTCTTTATCAATGTCAAGTATTAATCGATAATCCCCTACACGCAAACGATATTCAGAGGAGCCAACTAATTTCTGCACATACTTTTCGGGCCGGATACGAATCCTATCAAGAGCCTTGAAAATTCTCTCTTGTGTGGTTTTATCAAGCTTTTTTAGTTGATTGAAAGCCTTTTTTGAAAGAACAACCTCATAAGTCATCTGAAGCCCAACTCTTTCTTTGCTTCTTCGAGTGTGACATATTCACCCCTAGCTATCTCAGATCGGGCTTCTTCAATATCCTTTTTGGTCTCTTCACTCAGCTCTTGTGTGTCCTCTATTAGATCCCAGATAATCTCTTCGTATGATTCTTTATCAAAGAGTTTTCTTCCTTTAAGTTCCTTTACAAGTTCTTCACTTACTTGTATGGTCGTTGCCATACTATATTATAGTTAGC
>JAXHTN010000317.1:0-1857 GCA_034190145.1 Halobacteriota archaeon
GATCTCCTTGTCGATACCGTTGCCGGGATAATAATGGCTGTCTTTGGGGTTTATCTGGTAAAAAGAGGTAGTTTTGATGAGATCACAAAGGAGTTTGGAGAGGATCTTGACCAAACTCTTATACATAGTGAATGAATCTGAATGATTTTTTATATCTTCTCCTCTTGTACTTTTACCTCTATTGATTTTATCAGGCTCGTCAGAAGTCTGTTTACTGGAGTTTCTATGCCGTACTCTTCTCCATAATGTGATATTGCACCACATAAAGCATCGATCTCTGTTTCCCTCCCCCTTCTAATATCTTGTAGCATTGATGGATGGTGCTCCTTTGTAAGCGGTATCAGTTTCGAGTAGAATAGCTCCCTGTACTCGTCGCTTGTACCGGGTTCGAACTCTACTCCTATCCTTTCCCCAACTTCATATATCTCCTCGATCACCTGATCCATAATCTCTCTAGTATGTGAGATTTCAGCTAAAAGGCCATAAGGACATTCAAGAATTGTTGCTAGTGGATTGAGCGAAGAGTTGTAGAGTACTTTACTCCAGATATACTTGTCGATGTTGCTTGTACTTCTTGCAGGAATTTTGCTACTTGTAAAAATCTCCACAATCTTCTCAATTTCAGATTCCTTTACCCCTGCACTTGAAGTAGCACCAAGAACAGTGTCATCAGCACTTACTGTTACTTTTACCTCTCCGGGTTTGATCTCAACTCCGAATATGACTCTACCTGTTATCAACCTCTCCTCTGGGATGTATTCAAGGAGAATCTCTCTATTTCCAAGGCCATTCTGAAGATGGACTACCATTGGATCATTTTTGAAGATAGAACTTATCTCTTTTGCCGCTTCGGTGGTGTTGTACGACTTCACAGTGAGTATTATCAGATCAAACTCGCCATCGATCTCTGAAGCAGAATTGAAGACCTCAATATCCTTTATTAAATGCTCTCCCCATATCCCACTTATCAAAAGACCTTCTCGACGTATCTTCTCCATATGCCACGGCCTTCCCAGAAAAGAGACTTTGTGTCCCGCTTCTGCAAGAAACCCGCCAATCACAGACCCTATCGCTCCCGCTCCAAAGATCAGTACCTTCATATTCGTTCAGAGGTTATATGAACCCTCCACAGTAAAGGTTTGCTAAGCCGTCCCAATGATCGTAGCATCCTTTTTAAAGGCTCAAATAGATAAGGTATTCAAATGAGAATTCTTGCGATCGTCGGAAGTCCCCATAGAAAGATTGGTAACACCTATCAAATAGTAAAAAGATTACTAAAAGAGGCAGCCAAGAAGGGCTTTGAGACTGAAATTGTTAATCTGAGCGATCTTAAGATCAACTATTGCATGGGCTGCGCAAGCTGCCTCAGGAAGGGAGAATGTATCCAGAAAGATGATATCAAAGATCTGCATGAGAAGATGCTTCATTCGGATGGTATCATCTTGGGAAGCCCTGTCTATTTTCTGAATGTCTCTTCGCAGATGAAGACATTCATTGACAGAAGTTTTCACATGGGTCATCGACCCTGCTTACAGGGGAAATATGGTGCATCTGTTTCCGTTTATTCAGGAATTGGTGATGTGGAATGGGTTGCTAGGTATATGAATAATGTGTTGCGTGGGATGGGTGCATATACTGTGGGAAGTGTGACTGCACTTGCAACAAAACCGGGAGAACTGAAGAGTGAGGCATTTGAAGATGCCGAAAGGCTCGGAAGGGAACTGATAGGGGCAATCGTTGAGAAGAAGGAGTTTAGGGATATTGATAGAACGGCAATGAAGGATCTAATCTTGAATAACAAGGATCTGTTCAAGGCCGATTATAAATATTGGAAAGATAAAGATTGGATTGAATGAT
>JAXHTN010000318.1:0-1851 GCA_034190145.1 Halobacteriota archaeon
TGTACCTTCGTGAGAGAAGAGTAAGATAACTTGATACCATACGCAGAGGTTCCTGGAGGTCGTGAGAAGCAACGTAAGCGAACTGTTCCAGTTCTTTGTTACTGCGTTCCAGATCAATCATCAGCTCGTTTACCTTTACTTCTGCCTTCACGCGCTCGGTAACATCGCGGGTGATTCCACAGATCCCGACCGCATTCCCATCATCATCAATCATCGGGCTCATGACAGATTCGACGAAGAGTTTTGTACCATCTGGACGTCTATATTCATATTCTAAGGGTTTTGATAGAACATCTGCATTATTTTTTAATCTCTCTGAGTCAACACGGCCGGAGACCATCTCCATCATTATCTTAAATAGATCAGGATTCAGTTTGATCTTATTCATCATCGCTTCAGTCGATTCCTTGGGTAGTATGTTCATGAGTGGCTTTCCCAAGGTTTCTTCAGGATCTAAGCCGTAAATTGCCTTTGCTGAAGGACTTATGTAATCAATCTTTAAGCTCATATCCATACTCCAGATGATATCCTCCAAGTTTTCTGCTACAAGGCGGTAACGCTCTTTACTCTTGCGAAGCTCATCTTCCATATTCTTTCTCTCGGAGATGTCTCTATGAACGGCAATAATCTTCTCTGGCTTCCCTTCACCATCTTTTAAGAGTGATAGATTGAGACTTGCAGGAAATATAGAGCCTTCCTTTCTTAAAACTGAATATTCTTCAGCCTTCAGAGATTCTCCGTTAAAAAGTCTCTTAAGGTGCTTGTAAGTTTTTGGATGTTCTTCTTTTGGCAGATAAACTTCTTGGATCTTCTTTCCGATAAGCTCTTCACGTTGATATCCTGTCTGTAAAGTTGCTGCATCGTTTACATATTCTATGTTTGCCTGCATGTCGGTGATGGTGATTCCATCTATCATACCTTCTAGTATATCTTCCATCCTTTTTTTGGCAACTTCAATCTCGATCTCTGCCTCTTTATGCTCTGTGATATCGCGAGAGATCATCTGAAAAGTCCTCTTCTCACCCGGAATATCGACTGGAACAATCACGCTGTGATAGTACCCACCTTTGATATAATCTTCAAAGAACATCTGTTTATCACTCTTTATAGCAGTTGAAAGCAGTTCAATTGCGCGTGTCAAAAGCTCTTTAGGCATAACTTTTAAGGCATTACTTCCGATCAGCTCATCTAGGGGCACCTCTAAAAATTCGGCCATTCTGGTATTGGCCATGATAATTTTACCGCTGCCATCGAACTGAGCTATTATATCTGGAGATGACTCGATCAATGAGTGATAATGCTCTTTTAATCTTCCCAGTTTATCTTCGTAATTCTTGAATTTTGTTACATCTCTGAATATTACAATCTCCGCAGGTTCCCCCTTGTACTCTATCGGGTTTACATAGATCTCGATCCAACAGATCTCACCCGATCTCTTCTTAAAGGGTACCTGGTATGAGTGTGAGGTGATATTTCCTTTCTTTGCGTCTGAAAGCCTCTTAAAAAGCATCTGTCTATCTTCTTTCGACATTACACTCATCATATCAGACATACTCTTCGAAAGAGTAGATATGATACTTTTCCCATTCAAATCAGACTTTTTTATCTCTAATATATCATAGAACCTACCATTTGCAAAGACGATTCTATCATTTTGTCCCATCAGAATCCCATCGAGGCTAGTATTAACAAGAGTTGCGTACTTCTTTTCACTCTCTTCTAGCAGACCCTCTATTCTCTTCCGATCAGTTATATCAAGTCCGATTCCCATAAGTTTATCTGGTTTTCCGTCGGGATCCTTAAAGATAATTGCATGACTCCATATCCACTTTTCAGACCCACTAGGCGTAA
>JAXHTN010000319.1:0-1833 GCA_034190145.1 Halobacteriota archaeon
TAAGAACCGGGAACATCGATCAACCTGGCTTTCTCACCACCAAACTTAACTGTCCCTTCCTTGAAACCGACTGTAGTTCCGGGATAGTTTGATGAAATGACATTTACCCCGGTGAGCCTTGAAAATATTACACTCTTGCCGACATTGGGATTACCCATGAGCAGTATATTCATTTTACGTTTCCACCATAACTCGATTAGCCATGCCTCTACCTATGGCGATTCTATTTCCATCTATTTCAACGATTATCGGGCCACCTATCGGTTGTTTTGCAATAATATTAATCTCTTTACCCTCTCGGACGCCCAGCGACCTCATATGTCTCTGTTGACCATGTCCTCCTGTTATTCGTGTGATCTTTCCCGAATCACCATTCTCCAGATCTACAAGTGAAGTTTCCATTATAATCTCCAAATTTTTAGGCTAACCTAAGACTTGTAGGTATATCTAACTTATAAGAATATATAGTTTTTGGTAAACCACACTTCCCCTACGAAAAAAGTATCTGTCAATTAAGTCTTTCACCCTTAATTTAAGTCTTTTATGATGCATCCGAGTCTTTTGATTCCCTCTTTAATCTCTTCTTCACTTGTATTTGAGAAGTTCAGTCTGAATGTCTCATTTTCAACCTCGCCGGCATAAAAAGCTACTCCGGGAACAAATGCGACATCATTTTTTATAGCAGCATCAAATAGCTTCATTGAAGATGAACCGTTTGGAAGTTTAACCCAGATAAACATTCCTCCTTCTGGTTTTGTAAAACGGACACCATCAGGGAAGTGTTCCTCAATTGCATCTATCATACAATCTCTTTGTCTTTTGTAGACCTCTCTTAGCCTTGAGATATGACAATCGAGATCATTATCAGATAGGAATTGGAAGATGACTCTTTGGGAGAAATAGCTAGAGTGCAAATCTGATGCCTGTTTTGCAATATTTAATTTCTCTATCATCCAGTCGGGAGCATATATCCAACCTATCCGAAAGGAAGGGCTCATAGTCTTTGAGAAAGTTCCGAGCATAATCGAGCGGCCTCCAAGATACTTTTTTATAGGTGGCATGGCTCTTCCTGAAAACCTAATCTTGCTGTAAGGATCATCCTCGATGAGTATCGTGTTCTGATCCTTCAGAATCTCTGCAACCTCTATTCTCTTCTCTTTTGAGTATGAGATTCCTGATGGGTTCTGAAAATTAGGCACGGTGTAGAGGAATTTATATTCTGAGTTTGGAATGATTCTTTTTAGGGTATCTACATCTATCCCACCTTCAAGGAGTGGAACCGTCTGAAATGAAGGCCTATATAATGAGAATGCTTGAATTGCACCCAGATAACTGGGGCTCTCTAAAATAACACCATCTCCTTCGTTTAAGAAGGTCTTGGAGGCGAGATCGAGTCCTTGCTGCGATCCGCTTGTTATTAGAATCTCCTCAGGACTTGCATTTAACCCATCCTTCTTTAAATACCTCTCTGCGATGTATCTTCTGAGTGGGAGATATCCTTCAGTTGTATTATACTGGAGTACGTCTTCACCATCTTCATTTAGAACCTTTACACTCGCTTCAGCAATCTCTTTAACAGGAAATAGTTTAGGATTCGGGAGTCCCCCTGCAAATGAGATGATCTTGGGATCTGAGGCGATCTTCAGAATCTCTCTGGTAAATGAGTTGTGTACATCTTTCATTCTTCTGGCGAAGATGTCTTGCATATCTCAAGCTGTAGTGGCCTCATTTATTAAAAAGGTAACGATGGTAACGAGCTACACTCTAAAATAAAACCTTTCGGTTTCAAGGCAAGTGCTTTCCCTTATAACCGGTTCTATAAGCACCAACAGA
>JAXHTN010000032.1:0-12923 GCA_034190145.1 Halobacteriota archaeon
GGTGCATTCTCGCTAGAGCATGTTATTGCTAGATCGACATCAGGATCACTTACACCATGTATAACTGCCGGTATGTGCCTTGATGCAGGAACTCAGATATTCAAACCAACAACCACATCAGGACTTTACTACCTACTGGCTGACAATTTACCTGTATTTAAAGATCCGATGAAACAGGTTGCAGAGGCGGCAGAGAGCATAAAAAATGAGATTTAGGTGATTAAAATGGCAGATAAAAAGGAAAAATTCGTAGCCCAGACGTATCCCGGTTCTGATAAAGTATCCGATAGAAGAAAGAAGTTGATGGATAAGTCAAAGAGGCTTATTAAGTTTAGGGCTATCCCTGATGATAACCTTGTGTTGCTCTTAGGTCACAGGCTTACTGGGGAGTCTTATGTGAGTGTTCACCCGCCACTTGATGAACTTGTTGAGAAGTATGATCCGATAAAAGAGATCGTGGAACCAACACCAGGTGCAAGAGCAGGCGATCGAGTCAGATTTATACAGTTTACGGATTCGGTTTACTACCCGCCCATTGCACCATGGCTACGTTCAAGGATGTACATGAGCAGGTTCAGAGGTTGTGATACCGTTGTGTACTCCTCAAGACAGCTACTGGAGATGAGGGAGCGTGACCTTGAAGCGACTGCAAAACTCCTTATAGAAACAGAGGTATTTAACCCGGCAAAGACTGCTGTTAGGGGTATCACCGTTCATGGTGCATCATTGAGGCTTGATGAAGATGGTCTTATGTTTGATGCACGTAGGAGATACAAACTTGACAAGGAGACAGGAGAGGTTGTATATACAAAAGATCAGCATGCGTATGTGTTAGATCTACCAATCCCAGTCGGAAGGCCACTCACCGAAAGAGAGGCGAGAAGGGACGATATCACTTATAGGTGGGATGTCGCACCTTATCCGTCCAGAACAGAGATATCAACCGTTCTTGGTAGATATGTTACTGGAAGGATCGTCAGTGGATTTAATCCTGAACTGACGGATGAAGTAAACAAGATAGCCTAAAGCAATATCAAAAAATAGGCTACTCTATCCTCATGTGAGTATGTCTCTTGGACATGCTCACCAGATATTTTTTAAAAAATAAATAAAGATTCTTTGAGATCTTTAAAGTTAGGGTCACCCGTAAGGATGCTAGCACCCTCTTTTCTTGCAGTTACAAAAATTATTGAACTGTCAAGCTCCCAACCATTTGCGTTCTTCATCATTGCCGCTTCAACTATTATCGGTTCGGTAATATCGCTGACAAATGCTCTCGTCTCCATAGTTTTTCTCATCTCTTCAGCGATATCAATACTATAATATCTAAGAACCCATGAATAGACTTCACCGATATTTATAAGACTGACAATGACTTTTTCTGAAGACTCTTCAAGTACCTTCTTTGCATATATACCAGGGTCAGTACCCTTGAAGTACTCAATCCATGCACTTGAATCAACCAAGACGGTCAATATGGGGCCTCTCAAAAGTTTCTAGATCTGGTAAGACTCCGAACCTGGATTCTTTAAGGCTCTTGGCGTCCCTAATTAACATTTTTATTACTTCTTCATTGGATCTAGCACTCATCTGTCTCTTTAACACATTCAACTGTTCAATTACTTCTTCATGAACTTGAATCGTAGTCACCATGATCTATACTCCTATTACAGTATAAAACTATAATTATAAACATGGATATATAACTATATTTAGGTATTTAAAACTATTTATTGTGACTTGAACCTATTTCGGTCTACAACTGTACAATATAGGCCCACCACATCCCCTTTTTTATCGTGATTTTAATTTTATAAATAGAAACATATAACTATCATAAACTTATTAACCAATGTTATAGTACTATAGAAATATTAGCAAATAGTTATGTAGTATTTACATTGAAGGTGAACAATAATGGCAAAATTGAGAAGACCGTTTCAGGATGAGACTTTATTTGCACCCTGTTTGAGGCACTTTTATACTAGAACCACTTTAGGACGGCCTGGAGATCCGAATGAAGAACCGATTAAATTTACGCAAACTCTCAATGAGCGTGCACACATCGATGAAAAGGAAGAATGGACTGCCAGGGTTCCTGCTTTTGGACATCTTTCAAAGGCTATAGCTCGAGGAGATCTAGATGAAGAAGTCGAGGCTGTTAAGAGGCTAGATGAATTCATGGATGCAACTGGTGTAAGTGACGATTTCATAAAAGGGACTGTTAGTCAGGGAGCAGATGTCGCAATGGCAACTGCCGAAGCAAAACTCGCAGAGGTAGGCGAGGGATCAGCCATAAACATGATAGATAACATGCTCACTGAAGATATGGAAGCTGAGTATGGAATATTCCCGCCTGTTATTCCCATACCTCAGAGGATGACCGCAGCCGCAATGTCAATTATTTATGGTCAAAGTTCGGATTGTGTCTATTACTACTTAGATGTATTCACAAACGAATACCTATGGACATGGTTCAATCATATAGAGGAAGGTATACTTAAGACCGGACATGGAGATCTTATTCATCATGCATTCTACTTCCCATTCTCAGAGAGAAGACATCTCAGAACTGGTGAAAAATTAAAGCACGTAACTGTCCAAAGACCGGCTGCAGAAGGACTTGCTATGGTCTCTGACGTTCTGAAAGACCTTAGAAATGAGGTTTCACCCGAGCACTCTATGGATCCACTTTATATACAGTCAGTTACCTCAGGTGCTTCGAGTATGGATTGTCAATATTCAAATAGGGCATTTATGGAGATCATTGGTTTCCTCTACTTCTGGTCAGGTGGATCATTACTTCGTGGATTCCCATTCCAGAGTTACACAACCCTTTACCCTGTTCCTGGTGTCTTTGATCTGCTCTTGCAGTTGCCACTTGATATGCTCGGACCTAGATTCATAGGACTTCTCGCAGGAACAAACCTCTGGTTACCAAGGCACACAATGACGATGCTTGAGACAAATCACGAGGTCTTTGGGCAAGAGATGATACCTCCAACGTATGACGAGAGTCTGGGTGCATACTTTACCTATGGAATGGACACGCCGAGATATCCGACTAGTTACAAACAATCAAAGCACGCCTACGGTCAGGATGCTTTGATGAGAGACCCGACTGATTATCCGACACCTGAAGGAAGAATAATGGCAGTATCTACGGCAGAGGATCAGATAAATGAAGCAAGGAAGAATCATCCTGATTGGCTTGCTACGAGGTGAATTGATATGGCAAAGAAAGAAATTCCTGTAACTCTAAAGGAGTATATTGATAATAATTCTTCTGAAGGGGGCTACGGCTACGATGAAAAGATAATAAATGCACTTGAGTCTGACCACTTCCTGAATTGTTGTCCACGTTATACATATGAGACTTCACTTCATAAGAGTGAGGGTGTATGCAATGCAGATTTCATAGCCAGAGAACCTTTGATGATGGTCTCGAAAAATCTTGAAGTGCTCAGCTTTGTACCGATAAAGTATCTTCGTATGCCGGTAGGTGCCGATTGGAAGTTAGCGAGAAGTGAAGAAGACAGGCCATTTTGTACATTCCTATGTAAAAACGGGCATATTATCAGTGGACCTTACGATATGGGGGAAAACGAAGGTATGCTTGTTCCAATAGTTCCACCTGGCACCATAAAGTCTCCGAGAAGTGGCATGGTAAATAAACCACCCGCTTGGTATTATGACATGCCCAGTGAGATGAGATCCAAGATGTGGGATAAACTTGGTATAGAGTTCACTCCTCTCTCGGATATACCAGATGATGTAAAAGAACATCTTGATCTGGAAAATTACGAAAATAACAAGTAAATTGGCCACTTCTTGGCCATTTTATCCTCCTTTATTTTAACTTATTTTAACATTATTATAAATTAACTTTTATTATTATTAATCTAATTATATGATTATTTATTAATAATTATGATTATATATGTATTTTTTATATTAGAAATGTTTAAATAGCATAATATATGATTTTTATGAAGGATAATAATACATGATATTAACCTAACAAACGTGTTATTAACAGGATGTGTGAACAACATGGCAAATTTGAGAAGACCATTTCAAGATGAGACGTTGTTTGGCCCATGCATGAGGCATTTTTATTCAAGAACAACGCTTGGTAGACCAGGAGACCCAAAAGAAGAACCACTAAAGTATAGCCAGTCAATCAATGAAACGCTACATTTCGATGTGATGACAGAGTGGACTGCAAGGGTTCCTGCTTATGGGCACCTATCAAAAGCAATATCACTTGGCGAAATTGAGGCAGAAAAAGAAGCAACACAAAGAATTGATGGATTTATGGAAGCAACAGGTGTGAGCGAGGATTTCATCAAAGGAACGATAGAAGGAGGAGCAGATACTGCAATGGCAACTGCTGAAGCAAAACTTGCAGAGGTAGGCGAGGGATCTGCCCTTGAGATGATCGATGAGATATTAACCGAAGATATGGAAGTCGAGTATGGGATATTCCCTCCGGTTGTTGCTATTCCACAAAGGATGACCGCTGCTGCCATGTCGATCATTTACGGTCCAAGTGCAGATTGTGTTTATTACCATATGGATCAGTTTAGTAATGAATACCTTTGGACCTGGTTCAATCATGTTGAAGAAGGTATAATGACAACTGGTCACGGCGATCTTGCCCATCATGACTACTACTTCTCTTTCTCCGAAAGAAGACATCTTAGGACCGGTGAGAAGATGAAGCATGTTACTGTTCAAAGACCTGCTGCTGAAGGACTTGGTATGGTGACTGATATTCTGAAAGATCTTAGAAATGAAGTAGCACCGGAGAACTCTATGGATCCTCTTTATATCCAGTCGGTTACCTCCGCACCTGCAACAGGGCAGGCACAGTTTACGAGCAGGGCATTCATGGAGATCCTAGGATTCCTTTACTTCTGGTCAGGTGGATCATTACTTCGTGGATTCCCATTCCAGAGCTATACAACACTTTACCCTGTACCTGGTGTCTTCGATCTGCTCTTGCAGTTACCACTTGATATGTTAGGTCCTAGGTTTCTTGGACTTCTTGCAGGAACAAATCTCTGGCTGCCGATGCATTCAATGACCCCTCTTGAGAGCAGATTCGAACTATTTGGAGATATGGCAATTCCACCATCATATGATGAAAGTCTTGCAGCGTATTTCACCTATGGTATGGATGCTCCAAGATATCCACCAAGCTATAAACAGTCCAAGTACCTGTATGGTCAAGATGCACAGGTAAGAGAGCCGACTGAATATCCGGTTCCAGAGAGGAGGATCATGGGTATAGGTGAAGCGGAAGAAGCGATAAAGAAAGCCAGGGCAGAACACCCAGAATGGCTTGCGGCAAGGTGATAAAGATGAGTGAAGTAAGAGATCCCGGAAAGATGTGCCAGTATTATCATTATGAAACGAGCATGTATAAAGGTAGTAGTGGAGTATGTGATGGAAAGCTCTTGGTAAAAGAACCGGTGCTAATGTCATCAAGGAATACAAAGGCATTGTTATTTCTCCCACATAATAAGATTCATCCTACAGTTGGATATGACTGGAAGCTCAGGACAAGCGATGACAATATCCCCTTCTGTTTATTCGTCTGTGAACATGGACATATAGGTATGAGGCCAATGGACTCTGCCGATGTCCCATTGGTTCCCCCAGGTACAATAGTCAATCCAAGAAACAAGATGTATAACAGGCCTCAGGCATGGTATCTTGAGATGTCTGCCGATGAAAGGGCGGATATGTGGAAGTCACTTGGCGTTGAGTTTACTCCACTCGATGAGATATCGGATAGTATAAAAGAGAATCTCAATATCGAGAACTACGATAAGTATAAGTAAATTGGCTACTTTCCCGTAGCCAAATCTCCCATCTCTTTTTCTTTTTTTAATATCATTTCTTTCTATTACAGCTTTATTTCATATGATTAAATATTAACTTTTATTATTATATATTAACTTTATTAATAATATATTGTTTTAATTTGGTAGAAAGGGATTAATATAGTAATGTATAAATGTGATGTAAAATTATAATATATGATGGTAACGTAAAAACCATTATAAAAAGAGATGGAAGTGAAATAAAATGGCTAATTTGAAGAGGCCCTTTCAGGATGAAACTCTGTTTGGGCCATGTCAAAAAAATTTTTACAATAGGACTACTCTTGGAAGGCCGGGGGATTCTAGAGAGGAGCCTATTAAGTACACGCAAACGATAAACGATTCAATGCATCTTGATGTGTGCACTGAATGGATTGCAAGAGTGCCAGCAGCTTGTCATCTATCCAAGCTTATATCAAACAATGAGCTTGATTCTGAGATTGAGGCAACAAAAAAGATAAGTGATTTTATGGAAGCAACTGGTGTCAGTGAGGACTTTATTAAGGGTACAATTGATTCTGGTGCGGACAGCGCACTTGCTACAGCCGAATCGAAGTTGTCTGAGCTTGGTGAGGACACCGCTCTTGACATGGTTGGTGAATTACTTACGGAAGATATGGAGATCGAATATGGTATATTCCCTCCTGTTATCCCTGTCCCACAAAGGGTGATGCCCGCAGCAATGTCTGTTATATATGGACAAAGTTCTGATGTTGTTTATTATCACCTGGATCAATTTACTAATGAGTATCTTTGGACATGGTTCGATCACGTTGAAGATGGTCTCAAGGTAACTGGTCACGGTGACTTTGCCCACTATGATTTCCAACATGTATTTGCGGAGAGACGACACCTTAGAACAGGTGAGAAGTTAAAGTTTATTACTGTACAAAGGCCAGCGGCAGAAGGGCTTGGTATGGTTGCGGATATCTTAAAAGATCTTAGAAATGAGGTATCTCCAGAGTATGCTCTTGATCCACTATATATCCAGTCTGTCTCCTCTGCACTTTCAACAGGATATGCCCAGTACCCAAGCAGAGCGCTACTTGAGGTTATTCATTTCCTATATTATTGGTCAGGGGGTTCTTTACTACGTGGTTTCCCGTTCTGGAGTTACACTACGCTCTATCCTGTTCCTGGCGTGATGGATCTACTGCTGCAACTTCCTCTAGATATGCTTGGGCCAAGGTTCATTGGATTATTTGGAGGAGTTAACGGGTGGCTACCAAATCACTCTTTGACTCATCTTGAGAGCAGGTTTGAGGTATTCGGTGACATGATCATCCCGCCGACATATAACGAGAGCGTAGGGGCTTACTTCACGTATGGTATGGATTCGCCAAGATACCCAACAACTTTCAAGCAGTCAAAGTATCTGTACGGTCAGGATGCCCAAGTGAGAATGCCTACGGATTACCCGGTTCCTGAGAGGGAAGTAATGACAATAGCAGAAGCAGAGGAAGCAATATATAAAGCAAGAGAAGAACATCTTGATTGGATTGCGGCGAGGTGATAAAAATGAGTGAGATGCAACAGATAGAAAACAACGAAGTTCCAAAGAGAGATCCTTCAACTATGTGTAATAACATGTTCTATGAGACGAGTCTATATAAAAGTAAAAAGGGAGTTTGTGAAGGTAGGCTTCTTGTAAAAGAACCGATACTCATGTCTTCAAAAAATACAAGAATACTTGAGTTCCTTCCAGCAAAACAGATTCGGAGCCCAACAGGCTATAACTGGAAGATGAAGACAAGCGATGCAGATGTTCCATTCTGCCTTTATCTTTGTGAGAACGGACACATAAGTAATAGGCCATTCGACTCAGCTGACGTTCCTATTGTTCCTCCAGGTACAATAAAAGCCGCAAGTACAGGTCTTGTTAGTAAACCACAATCCTGGTGGATTGAAATGTCTTCAGAAGAACGCCAAGCAATTATGGGTATGGCTGGTGTCAAGGGATTTACTCCTATTGAAGAGATACCAGAAGATGTTAAAGTACATCTGAATCTTGAAAACTACGAGAAATACAAGTAAGCGATCGTCCAATTCCGGACGGTCCCGCAACTTTTTTATTTTTTAGATCATTTAGAATAACTATTTATATCCAGATGCCAATACGCAAGTGGTCTTAATTAGAATTATTAAAGAGGTTCATATGACTGATCAAAGAAGACCTTTACAAGATGAAACTTTGTTTGGGCCCTGTATGAGGCACTTTTATAGTAGAACGACTCTTGGAAGGCCAGGCGACCCACGAGAGGAGCCAATAAAATACACACAGACACTAAACGATGCTTTTCATTTTGATATTATGACCGAGTGGCATGCTAGGGTACCTGCATATGGAAACATCTCAAGGGCGATATCAAATGGCGAACTTCAATCTGAGTTGGATGCATTATCAAAGATTGACACTTTCATGGAAGAGACTGGTGTTAGTGAGGAGTTTATTAAAGGTACAATTGACTCTGGTTTAGAGTATACAATTGCAACAGCTGAAGCAATGATCGAAGAAGTTGATCAACCGACAACACTTCAGGCAATTGATGAGATACTAACAGAAGAGATGGAGGTGGAGTACGGTATATTCCCTCCTGTTATACCTGTTCCACAGAGATTTACTTCATCCATCATGTCTATCATATATGGAACAAGTGCCGATTGTGTGTACTACCATATAGATCAATTCACAAACGAGTACCTCTGGAGCTGGTTCAACCATATTGAGAACGGACTCATGACGACAGGCCATGGCGATTTGGCTCATCACGATTTCTTTAATTTGTTCTCCGAGAGGAGACATCCCAAAACAGGAGAAAAGATAAAATCTATAACTGTGCAGAGGTCTGCTCCTGATGGACTTGGTCTTGTAATGGATATACTCAAGGATCAAAGGGATGAGGTATCCCCCGAATACTCAAATGATCCTATTTATATCGAGTCAGTAACATCTTCTGCTGCTACCGGACAAGCACAATTCACAAGTAGGGCTTTTATGGAAATTCTCGGTTTTCTCTATTTTTGGTCTGGTGGTTCGCTCCTTCGTGGATTTCCCTTTCATAGTTACACCACGCTTTACCCAGTACCCGGAGCGTTTGACCTATTGTTGGAACTACCTCTTGATATACTTGGGCCAAGATTTATTGCTCTTCTTGCGGGTGCCAACCTTTGGCTACCAATGCACTCAATGACGCCTCTTGAAGTTCGTTTTGAGGTCTTTGGCGACATGATGATTCCACCGACTTATAACGAGAGCATCGCGGCATATTTTTCCTATGGTATGGACGCCCCAAAATACCCTTCAAGTTACCGACAGTCCAAGTATCTGTATGGTCAGGATGCGCAGGTCAGAGAACCGTGTGAATATCCTGTTCCTGAGAGAAAGATCATGGATATTGGGAGTGCAGAAGAGGATATTAACCTTGCAAGAGAAGAGCATCAAGAGTGGCTCATCTCTATTTGTCAGAAAAACTAATTTTCTACAGGCTCTATAGATATTCTTTTTCTATTTTTCACGTATTTTGTAGGTATTTTATTACCCGTTTGTTAGCTCTTTTGTTACAAATCCGTAATGTTTAAATATAATAATTTATAAACGTTATCGATAATGCATAAACATTATCAATAATGCATAACCATTATGAATAGAACCGGAGTGAAAAATATATGGCAATTTTGAAGCGACCTTTTCAGGATGAAACACTGTTTTCACCCTGTCAGAGAAATTTTTATAATAGGACAACTATTGGTAGACCGGGCGACCCAAGAGAAGAGCCCATCAAGTACACACAGGCCATAAACGATGAATTTCACGCAGACATCTGGACTGAGTGGATGGCAAGAGAAGCAGGATGTGCCCACATCTCAAAAGCTATTCACAACGGTGAACTTGACGCTGAGACTGAAGCAATGAAGAAGATTGACGGCTTCATGGAAGCGACTGGTGTCAGTGAGGACTTTATAAAGGGCACTATTGATTCTGGAGCGGACGGCGCACTTGCTACTGCAGAATCAAAGTTAACAGAGCTTGGTGAGGACACTGCACTTGATATGGTGGATGAGATCTTGACAGAAGATATGGAGACTGAGTATGGTATATTCCCTCCATGTATTCCTGTTCCGCAGAGGGTGATTGCACCTGCTATGTCGGTTATATATGGGCCAAGTTCAACTGTATGCTATTACCATCTCGATCAATACACCAACGAATTTTTAAACACATACTTCACTCATGTTGAAGATGGGCTGATGACGACAGGTCATGGCGATGTGGCGCACTATGACTTTGAGAAGATCTTCGCTGAGAGGAGACACTTGAGAACGGGTGAAAAACTTAAGTTCATCACGGTCCAAAGACCCGCCGCAGAAGGGCTTGGTATGGTCTCAGATATACTTAAAGACCTTAGAAATGAGGTATCCCCTGAATATGCTATTGATCCACTATATATACAATCAGTGACAGCAGCACTTTCCACAGGATATGCCCAATATCCGAGTAGGGCGCTCCTTGAGATTATTCACTTCCTATACTACTGGTCGGGAGGTTCCATCCTACGTGGTTTCCCATTCTGGAGTTTGACCACTCTTTACCCAGTACCAGGTGTGATGGATCTGCTGCTGCAACTACCTCTAGATATGCTTGGACCAAGATTTATAGGTCTATTTGCCGGTGTGAACGCCTGGTTGCCTGGTCATATCATTACGCACTCAGAGACTCGTATGGAAGTGTTTGGTGAGATGATGATTCCCCCAACATATAACGAGAGCGTAGGGGCTTACTTCACGTATGGTATGGATGTTCCGAGATATCCTCCCACCTTCAAATTACCAAAGTATCTTTATGGTCTTGATGCCCAGGTGAGGGAACCGACTGAATACCCATGTCCTGAGAGGAAGATAATGGGTATTGGTGAGGCAGAGGAAGCGATATATAAAGCGAGAATTGAACATCCTGAATGGTTGACAGGAAGGTGAAAAATATGAGTGAGATGCAACAGATAGAAAAAAACGAAGTTCCAAAGAGAGATCCAGCAGTAATGTGTAACACCCAGTTCCATGAGACCAGTCTTTACAAGGGTAAAGATGGAGTTTGTGAAGGGAAACTGATTGTAAAAGAGCCTGTTCTGATGTCCTCAGAGAATTTAAAGGTATTAACATTCTTACCTAGCAACAAGATTCACCACCCAACTGGATATGATTGGAAGTTAAAATCATCCAATGACGATATACCATTTTGTCTATATCTTTGTGAACATGGACACGTTGGCATTAGACCTGCGGATAGTGCAGATGTTCCTATGGTTCCTCCGGGAACGATAATTGGGCAGAGAACTAGTATGTACTCAAAACCACAATCCTGGTATGTTACGATGCCTCCTGAGGAGCGGACATCGATGTGGAATAGGTACAACATAAAGTTCACGCCGGTATCGGATATACCAGATAATGTAAAAAAATTCTTGAATCTCAGTAACTACGAGAATAACAAGTGAAGGAGCTTATATTCCTATAAGCTCACCGATCTTCTCCCTCTTTTTTTTATTTACTTATTTTTTGCAATAATTTGCCGTTAAATAATTTAGTAACCTTTAAATATGATAATTTTTAATTGTGTTAAATAATTAATATACATGATAATAGGTAGGTGAATGAATGGCAAAACAAAGAAGGCCGTTTCAAGATGAGACCTTATTTGAGACCTGTACGCGACATTTTTACAATAGGATCACTCTTGGTAGGCCGGGAGATCCAAGGGAGGAACCTATCAAGTATACTCAAACACTCAATGATATATTCCACTTTGAGACCTGGATGGAATGGATGGCAAGGATACCTGCATCCGCTCAACTCTCAAAAGCACTTTATAATGGCGAACTTGACGAAGAGGCTGAAGCCATGAAGAAGATTGATGGTTTCATGGACGCAACTGGTGTCAATGAGGATTTTATAAAGGGTACAATTGATTCTGGTGCCGACGGTGCAATTGCTACCGCCGAATCAAAGTTAACAGAGCTTGGAGAAGATACTGCACTTGACATGGTTGATGAGATCCTTACAGAAGACATGGAAGCAGAGTATGGTATATTCCCGCCATGTATACCTGTTCCACAAAGGGTAACCGCCCCCGCAATGTCAGTTATTTATGGGCCTTCTGCTGATGTCTGTTATTACCATATAGATATGTTTACAAATGAGTTTCTTAACACACTCTTCAACCACATTGAGGATGGAATAATGAGGACATTTCATGGCGATGTGGCCCACTACGACTTCTATCATGAATTCGGAGAGAGAAGACACCTAAGAACTGGTGAAAAGATGAAGTACATAACGGTTCAAAGGCGCGCATCTGAAGGGCTTAGTATGGTCTCGGACATACTAAAAGATCTCAGAAATGAGGTCTCGCCAGAATACGCGACTGATCCGTTGTACATTCAATCAGTGACTGGGGCTCATGCCACATCCCAGTCACAATTCACCAGTAGGGCGCTTCTTGAGATAATAGGGTTCTTATACTTCTGGTCCGGTGGTTCGATCCTCCGTGGATTCCCCTATCAGAGTTATACAACGCTTTATCCTGTTCCTGGTGTTATGAATCTTCTTCTGCAGCTTCCCATCGACATGTTGGGTCCAAGGTTTATAAACCTCTTTGCCGGAGTCAATGCATGGTTACCAGGTCATACGCTTACCCCACTTGAGACTAGATTTGAGGTCTGGGGAGATATGATGATACCTCCGACATATAACGAGAGCGTCGGTGCGTACTTCACATACGGAATGGATGCCCCCAGATACCCGTCCAGTTGTAAAACCTCAAAATATATCTATGGTCAGGATGCTCAGGTGAGGGAACCTACAATATACCCCGTCCCTGAGAAGAAGATCATGGGAATTGGTACTGCTGAAAAGGAGATATTTAAAGCGAGAGAAGAGCATCCTGAATGGTTAACAGGGAGGTGATTTCGATGAGTGAGATGCAACATATTGAGAAGAATGAAGAAGTTTTCAAGAGGAATCCGGGTCAAATGTGTA
>JAXHTN010000320.1:0-1832 GCA_034190145.1 Halobacteriota archaeon
AAAGAGTGGTTGCATAACGAACTCCGATTTCTTGATGTATCCAGTGACATAATAATTGATTATAAGATCAGGTCCGGAAGCACGGACTTAGTTGGAAATTTTGATGAAGACATAGAGGTTGCAAGGGCAAATGATACCTCAATAGGTGTTGCATTCGGGCCCATGACAGAGACAGAGAAGATATCCCTTGAAGCCGAGATGCTCTTGAATTCTGGTGAGATAAAGAAAAAATACCCTGCCATCGGCGAGGATATCAAGGTGATGGGAGTCCGTAAGAAAGATGATTTGGCATTCATTGTTGCTTGTGCAATGATTGCAAGTGAAGTACAAAATGCTGATGATTACAATGACGTCAAAGCAAGAGTAGAAGAGTTGGTCCTCGATGTCGGTAAGAAAGTTACTGATAAACAGGTTACAGTTGACGTGAATAATGCCGATGATCCGTCAAGCGATATATATTATCTGACAGTGACCGGAACAAGTGCCGAGCATGGAGACGATGGACAGGTAGGAAGGGGTAACAGATCCAGCGGATTGATAACGCCTTATAGACCTATGACACTTGAGGCCGCAGCAGGTAAGAATCCATTAAGTCATGTCGGAAAGACATACAATGTTGCCGCACAGAAAATTGTTGATAGGCTGGTAAAAGAAGAACCGGATATAGAACAGGTCTCTTGTTATCTTGTGAGTGAGATAGGTTCACCGATCACCGAACCGAAAGGTATTAACCTTGAAGTGTATGCCGGAGATGATGTAGCAAACGTGACGAAGGATGCTGAATCCATAGTCGAAGAGGTTCTGTCAAAGATGCCTGATATATGGAAAGGATTCCTAAAAAGAGAGTATCAACTATATTGATGGTGCGCTTTGTGAAAGAAGACAGAACTGGTATTGACCTATTTTTAAAGCCAAATAGCGTTGCCATAATCGGAGCCTCCAGAACAGTAGGGAAATCGGGTAATACGATAGTCCAAAATTTAATAGATCTTGGATATGGAGGAGAAATATACCCGATAAATCCTTCTGCAGACGAGATACTCGGGCTCAAGACATATCCGAGCGTTGAAGAAGTTGGTAAAGCAATCGATCTTGCGGTCATAGCAGTCCCATCAAAGATGGTTCCTGACGTGATGCGAGGGTGTGCTACAAGCAACATTAAAGCTGTTGTACTCATATCATCCGGTTTTTCCGAGGAAGGTAACTTCGAACTTGAAGAAGAGATGCTCGAAGTAGCAGAAGAGGCACAGATAAGAATCGTCGGTCCTAACACAACTGGTATAGTCAACGCTTACACAAGCTTCACTACAACATTTGTTACGGTAAAAGAGATCACAAAAGGAAATGTCTCCTTCATCGTTCAGACCGGAGTCTTTGCGGGGATGATGCTCGACCACATAGTTACATCCCAACGCTTTGGCATAAGCAAGGTCATAGGCCTTGGAAACAAGTGCGATGTCGATGACGCAGAGGCCTTATCTTTTCTTTTGGAAGACCAAGATACGGATGTCATCGGAATATATCTCGAAGGAGTGAGGGATGGGAGGAGATTTCTTGAGGTTGCAAAGGAGGTCTCAAAGGAGAAGCCGATTATTGTATTCAAATCAGGTAGGACTGAAGCAGGAGCAAAAGCTGCAAAATCGCATACAAGCTCGCTTACCGGTAGCGATGAAATCTTTAATTCCGTATGCAAGCAATCGGGGATCATAAGATCAGACGGATTCGAGGAGCTCATGGATTTTGTAAAGGCTTTCTCATTTCTTCCTCGCCCAAATGGTGATAGAGTTGCGGTTATTAGTATAACAGGTGCAGGTTGTGTAATTGGTGCAGAT
>JAXHTN010000321.1:0-1808 GCA_034190145.1 Halobacteriota archaeon
TGCAAGCGCCTGTGTCTTTGTTGTTGATGCAAGTGGGTCGATGGGTGCAATGAATAGGATGGAGAGTGCAAAAGGAGCCATTTTATCACTACTTCTGAGGTCCTATCAAAAGAGGGATAAGGTCGGTATGGTCTCTTTCAGGGGGGATCGGGCGGATATTCTATTACCCCTCTCTTCGAGTGTGGATCTTGCTGTTGAACATCTGAAAAAATTACCAACAGGCGGAAGAACGCCATTGTCTTCCGGTTTGATCAAGGGAATAAACCTCCTCATCTCGGAAAAGAAGAAGAACAGCGAGATTATTCCTCAGTTGCTACTTATCTCAGATGGCCACGCCAATGTCTCATTATCTGGCACTGGCGATGTCAGAGGCGAGTTGAAAAAAATTGCTTTAAACATGAGGCAAAATGATATCAACTTCGTCGTAATTGATACCGAAAGAGTAAAAGAAGAGTATGGTTATACTCGGATGGGATACTGCAAGGAGATGGTGGATTATGCTGAGGGTAGCTATTATCCGTTGAGTGAGCTATCCGCAGGGAATATCTCAAGCATCGTAGAATACGAGTGGGGGCTGCAGTACCCGGTATCTTAAGAAGGTGAAGTAAATGAAAGTAATTGTACCTCTTGCAACCGGTTTTGAGGAGGTAGAGGCCTCAAGTATAATTGATATCTTAAGAAGGGGCGAAGTGAGTGTGATTACAGCAGGGCTATATGGCAGTGAGCCCGTTGAAGGCGCACATGGGGTAAAATTCTTAGCCGATGCATCGATAGATGAGATTGTTGCTAAAGACTTTGATGCGATAGTTCTTCCTGGGGGAAGTCCGGGTTTTACAAATCTGGGAAATGATGAGAGAGTGCTTGATCTGGTGAGGGATATGCACAGAGATGAGAAATATATTGCTGCGATATGCGGTGCTCCTTTTGTCCTCTCAAGATCGGGTATCTTGAACGGTGAGAAGCTCACGATATATCCGGGATGTAGGGACCTTCTCACTGATGCAGAGTACAAGAACGAGCGCGTAGTCAGGGATAAAAAGTTTATAACAAGCCAGGGACCCGGTACTGCCATTGAGTTTGCAATAGAACTTTTAAGGATATTTGTTAGCGATAAAAAAGCTGAAGAGGTAGCAAAGGCGGTACTTATGAGATAGTTAACGAGACTGATCAAACATAAACATCCAGAATCAAGATCTCAGCACCATCGTAAAATTCTGCAATAACTACGACATGATCAACTTTTCCGGGTTTACCAGCCCCGGGAAATTCAATAAAGTCCCCAACTATATATAGCTCCGTTGGAACTGTTCCATCCCCTGCTTTTAGTATCTTCACACGACTTACACTTCCCTGATCAATCCCACCCGCGTATGTAACAACGATATCATCACCGATCTGCTCTGCAGTTGCCACAACCATGTAAGTCTGGGGCACTGATTCCCACATTCCAAAAGAAAACATTCCTATCATCGATGCAAGTAAGACTGTTATCGAGACAAGTAATATGACGCCTATGGTCTGAAGGGCGGCACCATCATCTTCAAACAATTCAGCCAATCCAAATCCCCCAAAGCATAAATTGGTTTCATTTAATATAAACTTTAAACAGAAATATAACAAGAACTAAAATTAAATTGAAAGATGAGTTGTTAGGAAAATGTTAAAAAAGATATAGATGAGGGGTTTAGACCCTCAACTGGATATTGTTTTCGCTTACACCGCGGTATCCAAGATCACCTGCGAAGTACCGTCTGAAAAAGTTGCGGTCACTATCACATCTATCCTGGTTCCGGCTACAGCACCGCTAA
>JAXHTN010000322.1:0-1807 GCA_034190145.1 Halobacteriota archaeon
TACCCTTTTCACAATATTTAATTATGTATAGCCAACATATATACCTATCTTATGGTTTGCGAATTTGGTGAAAGAAAATTCAAGATGATCGATGTTGCATTTCCTACTTCTTATAATGATAATACAAACCTCACTCATGTCAATACGAATAAGGGTGAGTATCTGATATTACCACCCCATTTGACGGAGGGAATGCTTGCAATAATTCCACCCGAGGGAATCCCAACGGTTCTTGAAGATGAGAGCCTCAGAGTTTACAGGTTATGCGACGGTAAGAATACGGTAAATGATATAATCGGAATACTCAAGGAAGAGTATCCTGATGAGAAGGATGAGGATATCGAGATGAAGGTGAGATTCTTCATGAAATCTCTTTTAGATGAAGATATATTGAGTGAGTGATAAAAGATGTGTCAATACTGCAACACACAAGACTGTACATCGTTTACAAAAGCTTCAGTCTCCACGATGCTTATCAGGTTCATGCTTTTTGTGGGGTTCTTTGGAAATGTCCCCCTCCTGAAGAAAGTGCCATTAAGAACGGCAGAACGTGCAAGAGAGAGATCAGGAGTTATCAAGGCGCTGTCTTATGAAGAGATGGTGGATTTTGTAAAAAATGCCGAGAGGGGCTATGTATTCTTCAGATCAGTACATCCCAAGTACTGCAGATGCAGAAGAGCCCGCTTTCACAGGAACAAAGAGACCGCTCACGCCTGTATGGATTACGGTAACATAATTGAGATAGTACCTCTGATAAGGCGTGGTAACATCCGTATACTGGACCAAGAAGAGGTGTTACAGATAGTTGATGAAGCCAGGGAGAAGGGGCTGGTTCATACTATTACAACCTACAATCACCATGATATGTACAGTGTCTGCAGCTGTTGCAATTGTTGCTGTGTCGGAATCGTTCCCTACAGGCATGGAGTCTATGATGCCTGTGAACCATCGGGTAAGGTTGCAATGAGTGGAGAGGACTGCACAGGTTGCGGAGTATGCATCAAGCATTGCAAGGGATACTTTAAAACAAGAAAGATGGTAAAAGAAGGCGGGAAAGAGATTGCGATGCCTACCGATAGATGTGTCGGCTGCGGAACATGCAGAGACGTCTGTCCCGAGAGTTGCATCGAGCTTGTAAACAGAGAAGAAGTTTGCGCACTGGCATGAATCCGCAACGCTCTACAGGAATAGATCTCAAACGTTTCGATAATGAAGACGAGGTCTACTTCATCGCAAGAGATGAGAAATCAGGTGAATACTTCCGTTTCAGCGAACCTGAAGCATTCATATGGGATAAACTCGATGGAGATCATACAGTTGAGAGTATTGTCCGGATGGTTAAGGAACGTTTCGGTGAAATCACTGTTGAATCGCTTGAAGAGTACTTAAAAGGGCTCGAGTGTAACGGACTCATAAAGGGAGATTACTATCGCAGTAAGTACCCTGACGATGAGAATATGGTGAATAAGGTGAGTGATAGATTCTCGGATCTACTCTCGATAAAGTTCCCAATGATTCACCCCGACGAGCTATGTGACTCATTATACAAATATTTTGGGTGGGTCATCTCCAGATGGATGGCACCGCTTTATATTGCGATTATTGTGGCAGGAATTGTAATATTTTTCCAAAACTACGCTACATTCACAAGTGCCGAGACTATAAGAGTCTGGGATTCCGGATATCTGGGTGTGTTGATCCTATTTGTCATCAGTATACCGATGATGATAATCCATGAGTTCGGTCACGCCCTTGCGTGTAAGAAGTTCAATAGACATGTCTGGGAGATGGGGTTCATGCTCTATCT
>JAXHTN010000323.1:0-1780 GCA_034190145.1 Halobacteriota archaeon
GATTTGGCATCAATTATAGCTCTATTATCCAGATATTTTACCTTCACTATCTCCTTGTGATCAAGATCAGGCATTTTAGTCAATGTTTCGACTATAATTCTTACTGTCTGTTCTGTATTCATCTTCTTCTTTATATCTTCAAGGCTACCACGTTCCACGAGTCTACCATCGGAGATTATACCGACTGTGTCACATACCTGCGAGACTTCAGAGAGGATGTGTGAAGAGAAAAATATGGTCTTTCCCTCGGATGAGAGTTTCTTTATCGTCTCTCTCATCTGAAGCACACCCTGCGGATCAAGGTTTGATGTGGGTTCGTCGAGGAAGATGACAAGAGGATCATTGACTAGCGCTTGTGCAAGCCCCAGTCTTTGCTTCATACCTCTTGAGTATCCTCCCACTTTCTGTTCGACACCATATAGGCCCACCATGCTAAGAAGACTGTCTATCCTATCCTTTCGCTCCTCTTTTTCCATATCATAAAAAGATGCAAAGTAATCAAGGTTCTGAAAGGCGTTGAGGTGATCATAAAATCCCACCCCTTCAGGGAGAAAACCGACATTCTTCTTCACTTCAAGGGGGTTATCTCTCACATCCACACCATTTATGAAGGATTTCCCACTGGTCGGTTCTATCATACCGGTCAGCATGAGTATTGTTGTGGTCTTTCCAGCCCCATTTGGCCCCAAAAACCCAAAAACACTTCCTGCATCAACTTCAAGGCTTAGCCTATCCACCGCAATATTTTCATTGTACACCTTTGTGAGTTCTTCTGTTTTAATCATTTTTATTCACCACATCACCCAAATCAATCAATCTGAAAGATAATTTAAAACTTCCTTAATGGAAAACTTTTTCCCGTACATAAGAATCCCAACTCTGAAGATTCTTGCGGAAAAATTTGTGACAATAACGACAGCAACCAGTAGTATCAAGAGGCTTATAGCCATCTCATAGAAAGGAACATCTGTAAGACTTAGTCTCATTATCATTGTGACAGGAGAGGTATACGGGAAGATTGAGAGGGCTTTTGAGATAAAAGAGTTCGGCGCATTAATTATAAACCCCTGAAGCATTATCGGAAGCACTGCAAGGATAGTGAATATTCCAACACTCTGCTGGGCATCTTTCATGGTACTCAGTGGAGCAACGAAACATGCCATGGAGCTTGCAAACAAGAAATATCCCAGTATAAAGTATGGTATAATAAGGATCATCACTCTTGAAGGCTCCAATTCTTGAAATATCATAGATAATGGGCTAAATGATATTATTGTTACGGCTGCAAATACCCAGACGCCTACCTGAGAAAGTCCTATAAGTCCGTATCCGATGATCTTTCCATTAAGAATCTCAGAGGGTGAAAGGGATGAGAGTAAGATCTCAACAGTTCTATTCTCCTTTTCCGAGACAATACCCTGAACAAGGTACCCTGAAGAGCTGACGAGTGCAATCATTAAGAGAAGGCCGATTGCATAAGGCATGATGATGCCACTGTCTTGCCCTTCTTCGATCTCACCATCTTCATTCAGCCGGATCGTCTCTGCATTAAGTGGCTCTTTTACTCTGTTTTTCACTCTCTTCTCAAGGTTTGACTCTGTCAAGATCCCTTCGATCAAGAAGGATTCTATCAATCCTTGGGGGGGATTATCGAATGGCCCGGAAGTTGAGTAAATCCTGACATTTCCAGTATCAAGATAATCCGGACTAACGATGAATAGGTATCCAATCTCTCCTCTAATTAGAGCGTCCTTTGCGTAGTCAAAATCCGAATATCTGA
>JAXHTN010000324.1:0-1779 GCA_034190145.1 Halobacteriota archaeon
AACGAGGATCTTCTAAAATTTGATGGGAAAATCCATATGGGATTACCAATAGTGATGTGAAGGATTACTTATCATACATAGCAGAGCGAAGAGAGGTCTCTACATCAACGCTTAACATCGCTATCAGTGCATTGAAGTTTTACTATGGCGAGGTTTTGAAGCGGTGATTTGTATATGAGATAAAGAGGCCGAAGAAAGATAAGAAGTTGCCGGTGGTTTTGAGTCAGGAAGAAGTTACTCAAATTTTTTCATCAGTGAACAATATAAAACACAAAGCAATCTTAATTCTTATATATTCGGCAGGCTTAAGGGTAAATGAGGTTGTGAAGTTGAGACCAGAGGATGTTGACACCCAGAGAAAACTCATTCACATAAGAAGTGCAAAGGGGTAAAAAGATAGGTACACGATACTTTCGGATGTGACGATGGAAACGTTGAGAATCTATATAAACAGACACTCTAAAAAGCTGGTTTTTTCCTGGTCAGAAAGCCGGTTCTCACATTACAACAAGAACAGTGCAAAGGATATTTGAAGCAGCTATCAAAAAGGCAGGTATTAATAAGGATGTTAGTGTTCACTCGCTAAGACACAGTTTCGCCACTCACCTCTTAGAAAGCGGAGTAGATTTAAGATATATTCAAGAGCTTTTAGGACATAAGAGCAGTAAAACCACAGAGATATATACGCATGTGAGTAATAAACTTTTGATAAAAGTTTAATCAAAACTACGACCTACCTCCGCTACACTCCGATAGGTCATCTTCACCTACGGCGGAAATTAACATATCACAACCAGAACTGTTCAAGTAATCTTTGAGAAAGAGAGTGGTGGGGGTGTAATATCATCCAGAGGGATAAATATATGCAATATTACAGATATAATGCCAAAATGGAAAGATATACGACATTAATGTCGGATATAACTAAGTTAGGCGAAAGCTTAGAGGAGGGGAAGGCCGATGAATGACGCTGGACTAGACGAGTGCTTAAACGATTGCTGGGAAACAATACGACTCAACTTCAGGTTTCTTACACTTGGTCATTTCTTTAATGCACTCTCTAAGCACCACAATTTGTCGCGATTTTCTCTTGATTTTGTTGACGTGTATGTCGGCAGCTCCGTCTTCTATCTGTCTGATGAAATCATTTGTGACTGCCTTCAGGACATCTACTCCTCTCCTGAGCAACAGAGCTTCTTTTCGTATTGGACCCTCATCCATTCGGTAAGGGGCATCATGATGGGTGTTACGGAAGGCATGAAGAATGGGCAGCTAAAGGAGCTCGTTAAGCAAGACATTTTCAAGGGCGACATAACGAAGCTCAGATCTTTTGAAGCGGTGACGAAGTTCATGAGAAACGTGCTTTCGCATAACTATCGCGATCAAATATCCATGGTCGAGGAGGATTATGCTGGGCAAAAGAGATGGTGGCTCAAGAACATGCAGTCGAATACCGTCGAGTTCAAATATAATTACTCAGACAAGAATTCCGCTATCTACATCCCCGAATATACCTCAGCACGGGTTGATGTAGTTATTGACTGGAATTCTTTGGCGCCCGGTACGCGATATGGCGACGTAGTTGACACATTTCAGAACTTAATGATGGCTGAATTTTGTTACAACGTCTTTGGAACACTGCATCGCAAACGGAACCCCGAGCCATCGCCTAACAGCGGATAAACGGCTCTGCAAGAGCCGAGCCGTTTATCCGCAATACGTTATACGAAAAAGCGTTCTCACAAAACACCCATCAGGGTAAATGGAGGTTTGACAATG
>JAXHTN010000325.1:0-1768 GCA_034190145.1 Halobacteriota archaeon
GGTGATGATACTGAAACAAATGATACAGCACCGATCATCATAAGGGCAACAAGTGCCGCTTCCAATGTGTGCATCTGAGCGTTTTGATCGTTTTGTATTCTCTTTTGCTTCAAACTACCACACCCATATCATAACCTTATGATGCGTTCCGGTACCCGATGATCCCATCACAACCATTCTTTCGATCAAGGCGACACCAGTTGAAGTATATGTTGGAAGATTTGTCTCTGCATTTGCTTCAGCTGTAGCCTCATCTGTTGTATCAAAATTGATGGGCCTGATCTGCATATAAAAATCATAACCTACGATCGATCCACCGTCATTTTTACCTTTAAGGCCGAGTAACTCGGAAGCATCATCGTAAGTGGCACTATCGATTGTCTTGCTACCGTTTGAAACCTCACTTCCAAACTCCCACCAAGTTGAGTTCTGATCAAACCTGACCATCAACATGTCCGCTTTTGATTGGTTTAGTCTATTATGCTCCAGACGGCTATTTGAGAACCCTATTGACTTGACGATTGCTCTATTTGTACTCCAGTTTGTCTCCCAATCAATCCCGCTGCTACCTCCATCTTCCCAATACCCGGGACTCTTTACGAGGGTTTCACTCAATCTGTCTGCAAGAGGATATACTTTTGTTGATTCACCTGTGTACGATTCTACAATATCTGGCAGGCCTTGGTATACAAATGAGACTGCTAGCAGAAATATGACTGCTGCGGTTGCAAAGTCCAGACTTATTACCTGGGCATTTTCGTCCTCTAATATCCTTGTTCTAACCATCTGATCACTTAATTAAGCTCAATTTTACCCTGATTCGTATCATAGCTGATATCAATCTCTCCCGAACCACTGTAAACAGTCCCCGATATATTAACTCGCTCCGTGAGGTTGTTAAGCGGAACAAAGGTAACTGCATCGCTATTGTACATCGCAGAAATCTTTATCGACTGTCTACCATAAAAATCGGTTACATTTGCATCTATCTTGTATCCATCATCTGCTATGTATACGGGAATCTTAATCTTCTTAGAGACTGTTCCGTTGCTGATTCCTGAAAAGTACATGCTACTCATAGTTCCTGATATCTCATTTCCTATGTCGGTGTACTGTTCAATCATAGACTGGGTGGATGAGTCTACTATCATATCACCGACAGTCATGTAAACCCCACCAGTAAAGAGCAGTGTTATCGATGCGATCATGATATATTCGATAAGGATCGACTGTGCATTTTCGTTTTGTATTAGCTTACCCACTATTTCCCCCGTCTATCGTAACTGTCTCAAAAATTCCCTCAGTTGGTTGTCGTCCTCCTCGCATCAAAAATTCCTTTGAATCCCCCGAAGAACGATACAATAAGTGTCGAGGGAACCATAAATGGCAGAAGGCAAGCCCCGATTACTGCAAAGAACATCGTCTCGTAGCCAAGATATCCAAGTGTGAATATCACTGCCGAGAACGAAAGTAGTGTAAGGGCTCCCAGGCCCAGTCCTTTCAATATTGACCTCCTGTGATCTTCAAAGAAGAAGAGTGCAAGTGAAACACCAATGATAAAACCAATCGAAGTCACCGGGTTCAACCAGAACTTAGCAAAGAGAACCGACGGCGATATCAAAAACATTCTTGTTGCCGTTCTCAGATGGTCATTCTGCGAAAGAACGTATGCCACCGGAGGGCTTGTTTTGTAATATGCTTTCACTAATGTCGTGCTCACCGGATTAGATTCAAGGATAGTATCTCTAAACAATCGCAAGGTATCAAG
>JAXHTN010000326.1:0-1750 GCA_034190145.1 Halobacteriota archaeon
AGGCCTTGAATATTCCCTTTTGAAGTCGCCGCGCTTTTATTTTTATCAAATAGCACAATCTCAAGTCTGTATCCCCCTTCCTTGGGCACCCTCAGATCCGTCTTGACAATGCTTGTCTTCTCCCTTGTAACCTCCCCTATTTGGGTCCTATTCTCGATAGTGAGTAAATTAGTATCAGAATCGAATGCCTTCACCAGGATACTTGCATCTTCTGATGGTCCACCATAGTTATCGATATACGTTATAATTGTAAGAATGGCCTCACCCTCGCTCAGAGCTTCTGCAGCTATATCGATATCGGTTATCCTAAGCATAGATGGATTAGTCTCTTCCCAGTCTCTCAAACCATCCCCGACTGTTGCAACAAGACTGACAATGATTATTGCGGCTACTATAACTACCGAAGTGTATACCAATTGCCTATCCATTGATATATCAGTTAAATTGTTAAGAATTATATATTTTTCGGAAAATTATTCTAAAAATATGATTAAAGTTAAAATTATTGCATCAAATACCTGTCATTGTTTTCATATAAAATGATAAAACGACTACCCCTTTGCACCCCATATCATAACAAAAGTGATATAGTATTCTGAGATATTATTATCCAAAATGAGTGGAGATTAGGTGTAGTCCATGAGTACGAAGTCCAAGAAGCAATCTAAAGTTCCTGACAATACCAAAGGGTTAGGCATACTGTCTGAAAAACAGATATTTTTTGTAACAACAGCTTTACTTGCAGTATTTTCTGTGATGGCGTTCTGGATACGAAGGTTGAACCATGCCCGTGTATTCGTGGGTGATACGGTCCATTTCTCTGACGATGGTATACCTCACATGAGATTCGTCGAGAGTGTTATTGCTAATTTCCCTTATAGGATGCCATTTGATCCTTTCACAAATTATCCCTACGGAACAAGACCTCCAGGTTCATTCGGGCCGATTTTTGACCAGAGTATTGCCTTGGTCTCCATGATACTCGGTGGTGGAGCTCCCACTCAACAGACCATTCAGACTGTAGGAGCATATTTTCCCGTGATCCTCGGGACACTTCTTGTGATTCCAATCTATTTTATTGGAAAACATTTGTTCAATAGAATCACAGGACTTGTTGCTTCAGGATTGTATGTCATCTTCCCTGGTTCAATACTACATAAAGCGATACTCGGTTACCCGGATCACCATATAGCTGAGATTCTTCTCAGTTCAGTGATGATCATGTTCTTCATTATGGGGCTCAGACAGATCGGAGAGGACAGGAAAAAATTACGTAATTATGGAATATTAGCGGGTCTCTTCTTCGGGTTATATATGTGGGTATGGAACCTGGGTCTCTTATTTTTACTCATTCTGGCGATATATCTATTTGTTCAATTCATAGCGATTCATCATGATGGAAATGACTCAATCGATCTCACCTTGTTATCTCATTATACCTTTGGAGTAACAACGATTACGTTGCTTCCTTATGCTATCTCAAATGGCGGTTTTTCATCAAGTAGAATCTCTTACCTCCATATTATGGGACTAATTGGAGTCATGGTTGCCGTACAGATCATGGGAATACTCTCAAAGGAATTGGATAAACGAGATATGAAATGGTGGTACTTCCCGATTATTATACTCGGTATGGGTGTAGCAGTACTTGCCATCATTTACCCAACAAGTTTGGGAGAAAGTTTCTTTGGAATAATGAGATTTGCGTTAATTCCACCATCTGCTGCTTATAGCACGGTTCAAGAGGAGA
>JAXHTN010000327.1:0-1749 GCA_034190145.1 Halobacteriota archaeon
AAATTCCTGCAAGTAGAGGAGGAGTTGTACCAATATTTGGAAGTGAATGGTCAGGTTTCCACTGTAGAGTTGAATATAAATGAAGAAATCGAAAGATTTGGTAAAGAAGAGAGATACGGACCAAAAATTTTTAATGTCACTAAGTATGAGTCTGAAATAACATCTGGATATTTTTTAGTTTATAAGAAACCATTTGGATTGGTGGAAAGAGATGATTATTTTATAGTATATTATGGATCGATGGGATCTGTTGATTTATCAGGCCAAACACCACATCTCAAAGAGCTGATAGCATATGAGTATTACCTCCAGGAGCCGGGAACACTTGGAGGTTTAAAGGAGGCATTATGGAGCTAAATACTATTAAATCTAGGAGATGATAAATGATGAAAAGGTTATGGGCGATTGGTATCTCAGTGATGCTTGCAACAAGTATACTTCTTTGTTCTCCAAAGCCAAGTTTTGCTCTTGAACCGGCAACTGATGAAGAAGCAGCCCGGATTAAGTCAGAGGTACTGAAACTGAAAGAAGATCCTAAGATGCAAATTGCTGCATGGAACATAGACCGAGGTATAAAAACAGTTACAATCTGGGTTTACGAGCGTACACAGGAAAACCAGCTTTTACACAACGAGACGATCGATGGATGGAAAATTATCGTGGCTGAAAGCCCCGAACCATCATTGATTGAGACGCTTACGCATCCACCGGGTATATGGATAATCGCCTGCTCTTTGTTTGCCATCTTAGCTGTACTTGTAAAATACCGTGGAAGTAGAAAAGGATGAGAAGTTCAGACAATAAGCAGAGTATCAGACACCAGAACCAAATTCAGAGGTTCTTTCATATTGGTGGCACAGTGAATATTGTTGAAAAGTGATTGAGATCCACTATGAACTCAGAAAAATGTGACTTAAAGAAGGAAATGAATCCCTTAAAGCAGATAAAAGAGATCTTTAAGATTCTTTGCTTCTCTTATCTCTTTATTGGTACTTTTAATGTGGTTTTTACACATGCCTATGCTCTTCTCAGAGGTTACGATCCGACATTCAGAATATGGATGGCATTTATTTTGGGGGCTCCATTTTGGATATGGGCGCCAAATGTTAGAATAGCTGGCACTGTAGCAATGATAGTACTGAGTTTTACTCTTATTAAGTTTAAAGCCTTGAAGTACAGGAAATTTGAAATACTCGCTACCGCATTTCAAATCCTTCTCTTTATTTTGATAGCCGTTTACTTTGGAATTTATCTTTATACATGGCTACGTTTCTCCTGAAATGCATTTTATAAAAGGGGCTGAAATAAAAGGACTAACCAGGCTAGGAAAAGGTTGAAGATATAGAAGAGGAATAGAAGTAATTTAAAGAGGTGATAAGGGTGAGAAAAGTCAACGTCAATACTGAAGATCTTTTGATCGTTTTGGGATTAATTATTCTACCCTTTAGCATATACTTGGGTCAGATCATAGTGGGGATGATGTTTGCAGCAATCCTGATACCGGTCCCGATTTTGGTTAGGCATCTCAGGAGATGGTCGAGACCCAACGAAGGATGAAGGTGATAATTAAATGACCTTCAGTCACCAGCCGTGATAAGATATGAAAGAATAATTATAACAAATTTCCCCTTCCGACTTACCTCACAACTATCCCATTCTCCTTCAAGTAACTTCTGACCTCGGCAATGGAGTACTCATTATAATGGAAGATACTTGCTGCAAGGGCTGCTGATGTCTCGGTCTTCTGAA
>JAXHTN010000328.1:0-1748 GCA_034190145.1 Halobacteriota archaeon
AGAAGAGTGGCGGGAATATCTTTGATACAACCGTCTTTTCTGGAGATATACTCGAGAAGGAGATGCTTCACCCCTCCATGCCAAAGAGCTTGAAAGATGCACGAATTGCAGTAATTGATACACCTTTGATGGTCACACGATACGACGGGCTCTTCGCGGAGAACAAACAGGTAAGTGTAAAAGCCTCCGGATTTACTCAGTACAGATCTCAGAAGAGTGGCGAGAAGGAGATGTTACTTAAGATGGTCCAGAAGATCATTGATGCGGGTGCAAATGTAATCATCTCAAGAAAGTTTATAGATGAAAGGTTGGGCAAACCTCTTGCAGATAAGGGCATCATTGCGATACCGACGATTCCGACAAGGGAGGATCTTAGCATGGTTGCAGGTGCGTGCGGTGCAACGATAGTCTCTGATCTTGATATGATATCTCCCGATCATCTCGGTTCTGCGCACGAGGTGTGGGAGGAGAGGTATCCCGATCACTCAGTATTCATCCATCTAAAGGTCACCGGTAAAAAGAACGCAACAATTCTTCTTCGTGGAGGAATTGCCCATGCCATGTCTGATATCAATCGTGCTGTTCATGATGCTCTTCATACTACTGCAAATGCATACAATGGTAAGATTTTACCGGGGGGAGGGGCAACGGAGATGTACATAGCAGAAAGACTGAGACAATATGCCCTCAGCATAAAAAGTAAGAGACAGCTTGCAATAAGTGCTTTTGCAGACGCCCTAGAGGTGATTCCGAAAACTCTTATCAAGAACAGTGGGCAGGATGTCATCACCACTATCGCCGATCTGAGGATGGAGCACTCAGTAGGTAATGATAACTTTGGGTATGATGCAATAAGAAAGCGTATCACTGACACTTTCGAGTGTGGTATAGTCGAATCGCTTGTGACTAAGAGACAGATCTACAAAGGTGCATCGGAGACCTCCAGATTAGTCATTCTTTCTGATGACATAATCTATGGCGATGTGATGGATGAGCGAAGTGGTGGTAGAGCAGATGGCTAGTGGCAAAGAGAAGTTCAACTCGCTCCGAAGATCAACAGAAGGTATCGCAAAGCGGCGTATGGTGGGTGATGAAGCGAGGAGTAGTTGTATCACCACCTCAAAGATGTTATGTGATGGCGTAAAATCTACACTTGGGCCTAGTGGTATGTACAAGATGATGACTGAAGAAGCTAGGCATTTTGATATCACAAAAGATGGAGCATCGGTAATCACCGGCCTTATTGTAAAGCATCCGGCGGCGAGACTCATAGTCGAGACGGCTAAAGCAATAGAGGATGAGACCGGTGATGGCACAACTTCCACTATTGTCCTCGCAGGGGAACTTATAAGAAGAGCTGACGGTCTGATAGGTGATGGTTTGCACCCTGTGGTGATCGTTGAGGGTTACAAGCTTGCTGCAAGAAAGGCGATTGAGATTGCAAGAGAACTCGCAGTAAAGATTGAAGATGACGATTCCGATGAGATGCTCACAAGAGTCGCAAGGACTTCGCTTAAGGGTTGTGGGAGTGAGAGGCTAGCATCACAAGTAGTGAGGGCAGTTCAACTTCTTGAGGGCGATAAAGATCTTGAATATGTGGCTTTTGAAGCTTCCGAAGGGCAGGAGTTTGAAGATACGGATCTTGTGGAGGGGTCGATACTTCACAACTGGACACCTCCGGGTTCTGTAAAGCGGATGGAGGATGCAAAGATCTGTGTAATTCTAAATCCGATCAAGCTTGAAAGGGC
>JAXHTN010000329.1:0-1745 GCA_034190145.1 Halobacteriota archaeon
CAAGATCCTTCATTCTTCTTGTTAAGATCATCCCAGAGATCAATTATTGTGCTCTTTGAAACTCTCAAATCCTCTTGCATATCTCTTTCCCCTTTTTATACTTTGATAAATTAAGATGGGTGAAAAATAAATATTCGCCCAGATCAAATATAATTATTGCAAACACGGCTCAAAAACAAGCGAAACTTTCGCCATAGGGGTCATGCCGTTGTACGATCCATATACTCCAATGTCTAAATTCTCTGATCTTATTGACGGGACTTTGTACTCTTCTCGCATCATTTTCACCTCCTTTTGGCCCCTATCCCTAAATGTTTATCAACTTAAAACTATTTTATCTTTCCATTTGATCATTCACTTCTAGAACAGTCGGATAAAAAAATTAAATAAATATAAAAAGAGATGAGTGAAGAAAAAACTTCACTCATGATCTTCCGCATATTATGGAATTTAATTTGGACAGCAAGGTCCGCACATAACTCCACCGAGGGTAAGTGCGGGTGTGTTGTCGGGGGATCCATACTGACCGTATACTCCGATATCAATCGTCTCAGATCTTATAACTGGCCTATAGTATTTATTTTTCACCATTTTTATTTACACCTCCCTTTAGTAATATAAAGTCAATCTTTATTAATTACTAATATATCTTTCCATTCGATTATTCATTACTAGAACAGTTGGATAAAAAAATAGGTCCTGTATGCTGCCCACTGACAAACTTTTTATACTATTATACACGTAGTCCCATATTTTGAGGGGATGAAAGTGCAATCCAAAATAGAGTTATCAGAATTCCGGTGTTGGAACAAAGATTGCCACGATTACAAAAAGAGGGGAAAAGGAAACATAAAACTGAAAGGGATATACGGAAATAACAGACGAGCTCTTTTGAAATGTAAGACATGCGGCCATTGTTTCAGTGAAACCAGAGGTACATTATTCTTCGGACTTGAGACACCACAGGAAGAAATACTCAGAACACTTTCCATGGTACCTGAAAAGGGAAGCATAAGGGAAGTCGCAAGAGCTACTGGCCATGATAAGAACACAATCTGTAGATGGCTTGACATTTCCGGAGCCCATTTTCAAAAGGGTAACAGACTACTTTTTGCAAGAGCTTGATCACACGCGAATACAAATCAATGAGATATGGTCGTATATTCAAAAAAAGAGAAAAATGTGACGGAAAACGACCCTGAAGAGTGTGGCGAGGTTTACACTCTGAGCGCAATGAAGACTGATACAAGATTATTTACCAGCCAGCACGGAGGGGATCGAACTACAGAAGATGCAATAGCACTCTTTAATGATGTAGAGGCAAGACAGTCTACTAGTTCACCAATCCCGGTGTTCACGTCTGATAATTGGGATGCCTTTGAAGAAGGGCTTGTGAACGTTTATGGCAACCTTGAGAGGCGCCATACAAAGGAATCGGAAGAAGGCCACTTCCTGTAACGGTCCCAAACTGGGATTTGAAGTATGCACAGGTATGTAAGAAACGTGAGAGGGGGAGGGTTGTCGAAGTGGTTCAGCGTGTTGTTTTTGGCAATCCGGAAGAGATATTAAGGCTATTGTGCGCGGATTCCGGTGGTAAGATCAACACCTCGTACATAGAACGGTTAAATCTCACAATTCGCAACTCTCTTGCAAGTAACCTTTTAAAAAGCTTAACCAAACTGCGTGGTATAGCTGAAAGCTATACCACTAAAGGGGTGTCAGAACACCCCTTTTTGATTAAACTT
>JAXHTN010000033.1:0-12918 GCA_034190145.1 Halobacteriota archaeon
ATCTTGTCGGAACGATAGAAATCCCGATAGCTGCAGGACTTGTTGGAGGTGCAACAAAGACTCATCCGACTGCAAGAGCAGCAGTCAAGATACTTGGAGTGGAGTCCGCAACCGAACTTGGCGAGGTAATGTCTGCTGTCGGACTTGCCCAGAACTTTGCAGCACTTCGGGCCCTTGCAACCGAAGGGATTCAAAGAGGCCACATGAACCTGCATGCTAAAAATATCGCCGTTACCGCTGGTGCAGAAGGGGAGATGATAGAGAAGGTAGCAGCCCAGATGGTCCAGGAGAAAGCGATAAGAGTGGACCGGGCAAAAGAGATTATTGATGAATTGAGTAAATGATTGAGGTGTAAGTAGCACCTCTCAAACTCTTTTATTCTTCATTTTCCAATAGGAGTTCAAGATAGGAAGTGCGTATCACGTCTTCTCTCGTATATCCAAGCTTATCAAGAATAGAGAAGACTCTATTCTTCTGGATTGAGAAGTCATCACCATCAGAGGAGATCTCAACTTCCATGAAACTTCCAAGCCCTTTCACATCATCAAGAGAGACTGTGACATCGCCGATCCTATAGTTTCTACGAGTCTTGGAAACATCATAAACCTTTGAAAAACCAAGAAGCATAAGCATTCTATCCATCTCCACCTTATCCTCTATTCCCACCTCAACTTCCTCACGCGTCTTGCTCTCGGAGTCGATCTTTGGACCCTTGTAGGTGAGGATATCCTTACTTATGGACTCGGATGTCACGGTCCTTATCCTCAAAGCTTCGTCAGTAGCTGAAAAGTCCCTGTGAGGTGCACCATAGTATATATCTATCTGCTCCTCCGAACCGGTAAATTTTGCTCCGATATCATCTAGCTTTGTCTCAATTCCATCATGAGAGAGCCTTACCTTGACTTCAACCTCAATCATCTCGATCGTAAATACTCGGATCTCTTCTAAACATTAATATTCCGAAAACGATGGAGAAGAGAGAAATTGAGACTGAAGGAAACATCTCAACAAAAGCATTGCCACCCCATGGTCTTGGGACATCAAGGAGTGGAAATGAAGATAGCGAGATGAAACCAAGAAGAGCGGAAAAGCCTCCCAACCTTCTACTTGATTCTCTAATCAGTGCTACACCGATCGGAATCAGTGAAAGCGGAACTAAGAGAAAGAATGTAGTTGAGACAACTAAATGTGCTCGTCCTGTTGTTTCAGGAAAAACACCAATTAAGACGAGAAACGCCATATCAATCATCAAGAGATGAAGTGCAACACGCCCTATTTCGGATTTTCTTAGCCTACTCATTCTTAGCACATCTATGAAGAGGATCCCAAAGATACCGCCGGAAATGGGGCCCAAGTTAAATATTATCGATGGCGCCCCGTTAGCAGACCATATCGGCCTCTCCCCCGGAGATCCCCCAAGATCACTGAGCCAGTTTTCAGTCCAACTGAACCAAGGTGAAAGGTATATTGCCACCGCTATACATGTAAAGGTTACAATGGGACCTATTATGCCACAAAGCACTTTGAAATTCTTTATTTCTGATCCCATTAAGATAAAGACCCCAATAGATTACAAACAGCTTATTACTCTTTGAATCTGCTCTTTATGATGGTTTATGATATCTTCCGGTGTACCCCATGTTCCTGCCTTGTCTGCAAGATATATAACAACCTCTTGTAGGCCCTCTTTTGTAGGGTTATCAAAATCCCCTCCGGTTTCCCTGAATCCCAACCTCACAAGTGCAGTAACGGTCTTACGAAGATCATCATCTTTTGATGGGCGGCCTTTCTTCTGCTTTACCCTCCTAAACGTCTCCTTTTGTGCAGCAAAAAAACATTCTATGATAATATCTCTTGCCTTAGCAGGATTTAGATTCATCATATCCTGGTCGCTGACACACCAGAGCTTAAACTTCGCTTCTTCTACCATATTTATCCCCTCAATCTTTTACCAAAATTACAAGACTTCGATCTCGATTATCTCAATCGTTGTTCCCCACATACGTGTTGTTTCAAGGTCATCTCGTACCATGGCTGTAAACTCCACCTCAAGCCCGTCTTCTCTGTAGTCCCAACCTAAATTAATGGGATCATACCTCTCACCGTCCTCACATATTATCCCAAAGAATCCTCCTTCAAGATCGACGAATACTACGGTCCCCGTTTTTGTTATGGTCTCGCTTGAGGTCCCCCCAAACCAGAAAGGTAAAAATCCAGCAACGAGGGATAAAAGCATGATCGTTACCATAACAATACTCATAGTTCTCTTCATAACACACCTTTTTACTCATATAATTATGGTCTAATCAGTATATTAATCTGTCGGGGCAAGCTCTTTTCTGCCCATGTAAAGGAAATCACTCTATATACGTTACTTTTATACCGAATACAAAACAACTTAATAGAGGACCCAGGTGAGAAGATGATGCAAAGAGAGATTGAAGCTTTCATTGATGAAGATGTTAGTTTTGGCGATTTATCCTCAGTCGCAGTTCCCGACATTGAAGTAGATGCAAAGATCATCTCAAAAGAAGAAGGAATTCTTGCCGGACTTTCTGAAGCAATTGATATCTTTTCATACTTCGATCTAACAACCACACCTATGATATCAGAGGGGTCAAGAATTGAAGATGATACAGCCATTGTGAAGATTTGCGGGAGTTCCCGAAGTATTCTTACTGCAGAACGATTGGCATTGAACTTCCTCGGTAGGATGAGTGGTATTGCAACGCTTACAAGTGAGCTTGTTAAAAGATCAAATGGAAATGCAGTAATAGCGGGCACAAGAAAGACAACGCCCGGATTTAGAAAATACGAGAAGAAAGCGGTAGTTTTAGGTGGCGGCGATCCTCACAGATTTAATCTCTCTGATGCAGTTATGATAAAAGATAATCACATCAAGGTAGCAGGACTGAAAGGTGCTATCGATGCTTCCAAGGCTGCAAGTTTTACAAAGAAGATAGAGGTAGAGGTAGAGATCCCTGAAGACGCATTGATTGCGGCGGGACTAGGAGTTCATATAATTATGCTTGACAACATGACACCGGAAGCAATTGAAGAGACGATCAAGTCTTTAGATGAGGCGGGTTTGAGGGAGAAAGTAATCCTTGAAGCCTCTGGCGGAATAACAAGAGAAAACGTCGGTAGATATGCCGATACGGGTGTCGATGTTATATCTGTCGGGTCACTTACAACCGCTGCACGATGGCTTGATTTCGGCCTCTATATTGAGTAGGTGTCAATTTGATAGTCGCAATATCCGGGACACCAGGTACGGGAAAAACAACTGTTAGTAAACTACTAGAGAATGAATACCATGTTATTCATATAAACGAACTGGTTGAAAGAGATGAGTTTAATCTCGGCCTTGATGAAAAGAGAAGTTGCCTTATTGCAGATACGGATAAGCTAACTGAATATATCCACTCATTTTATGAAGATATGCAGGAGAAGAAAGTCCTGATAGTCGAGTCGCATCTCTCTCACCTCCTTGATCCTGATTTGACGATCGTTTTTAAGACGGATACTTCAGTATTAATCGATAGATTGAAAGCGAAAGGCTTTGGTAAAAGTAAGATAGACGAGAACATCGAAGCTGAGATTATGGATGTGATACTGGTGGAAGCAACAGAAATCTCAGAAGAAGTAAGAGTTATTGACACAACTAAGAGACCGCCAGAGGATATTTACAAAAAGGTAAGAGATATCATAAATGGGTGATCTGATGGTTCTCGATAAACTTCGTCCATATCTAAAAGATTTCTTTGAAAATGTCGCGAAAGTCTTTGCAACGCTGGGATTGACACCGAACTTTCTCTCTGTGATATCCCTAATTCTTGCTTTTGTTGCGGGAATCTCTTTTTACTACTCTCGAAGTGATATAGACCTGCTCCTTGTTGCTGTTTCTTTAGTTATTCTGAGTGGCTTTCTTGATGCTGTAGATGGAGCTCTTGCGAGGTATACAGGAAAAGCTGGGCCAAAAGGTGATTTTTTAGATCATGTTATAGACAGGTATGCCGATGTATTCCTAATCTGTGGGGTCTTCTTCGGAGGGTATGGGAGTTGGGAGGTTGGAGTTGTTGCAATAACAGGAATCTTGATCTGTAGCTATCTTGGCACCCAGGCCCAGGCAGTAAATATTGGAAGGTACTATGGCGGGATTATGGGACGTGCCGACAGGTTGGTGCTTCTGGTTTTGTTTACGATGATGAATTATGCTGCACCCCAGGAGATTTATGGAATGCAGCTGCTCGGTTGGTTGATTGTAGTATTTGCGATAACAAGTCACATCTCTGCAATTCAGAGGTTTGCACACATATGGAAAGAGTTGTCTAGTTGAATCTTTCTATCTTGATAAGAATTTACTCATGAGCAGATGACCTGACATCGTTTTTATCGATCCATATTCTGCCGACGCTTCATCAAAACTCTTTACCTCATCTCCCTCTTCTTCAGTGGAATAAATTGCAAAAGGAACGGGCTCAAGTGTATGTGTTTTAACAGGTATAGGAGTGAAATGATCCGGTAGAACCAACGCTTTATAAGGTTCGTCGATCCCATCGAGAATCTGACCCACCATCTTGTCGAATGACTCTATTGCCTTGATCTTCTCCTCTATGTTTCCCATATGTCCGGCTTCATCGGGGGCTTCTACATGTACAAAGACAAAATCGTGATCTTTAAGTGCGTCTATTGCATACTTCCCTTTGTTGTAATACGAAGTGTCAAGATATCCTGTTGCTCCGGGAACATCAATCACATCAAGGCCAGCAAAATATCCTATCCCCTTAATCAGATAAACGGCAGCAATCACTGCACCTCTGACGCCATATAGCTCTTCGAAGTGTGGCATACCCGGTGCCCTTCCCTGCCCCCATGGCCAGATCATATTCGCTTGGTTTTTCCCTTCCTCGATTCTTGTTTTATTAACCCCGTGGCCTTCAAGAAGATCTTTTGATGACAGTATTAGTTCTCTAAGAAGATCGCTACCTTCTCCAGTTGGCAGGTTATCATCCACCCGCTCTCCAACGACATCATGAGGAGGGGCACATATGGCATCTTCGGATCCCTTGATCACGATTAAGTGTCGATAGCTTATCCCAAGATGAAAACTGATATTTTCAGTTCCAAGTTTTTCATTAAGTAATTGTAAGAGTTGGTCTGCCTCGTCTGTAGATATATGTCCGGCACTGTAGTCCGTAATTAAACCATTATTTTCAGTAATTAAGTTGCATCTGAATGCTATATCGCTTTCATCGAGTTTTACCCCAATTGCAGCAGCTTCTAACGGACCTCTACCTGTGTAATATGTTTTAGGGTCATATCCAAGGATACATAGGTTCGCAACATCACTTCCTGCACTCATACCTTCAGGTACTGTTTTTAATAGGCCATTAACCCCTTTAGATGCGATAAAGTCCATGTTTGGTGTATCAGCAATCTGAAGGGGTGTTTTACCATTTAATTCGGAGAGAGCATAGTCTGCCATCCCGTCTCCAAGGAGTGTGATGTACTTCATGTCAACTCGTCATCTATAAGTAGAAAGATCCTTAAAAGTACTGATTCGAGGGATTGACATATATATTATCATAGTTGGTATTGGTGGGATCGGAAGGAACCTTGTATATCTTGCCACACAGAACAGGCATAATGTTGTTGTTATAGATAAAAATCCGGATCGCTGTAGGGATATCGCCGGTAAGTATGACGTTATAACCCTTGTCGGAGACGCGACCACCAGATCAGTTCTTGAAGAGGCAGGTATAGACCGAGCCGATTCTCTGATTACCACTACAAGTGATGATGCTGCAAACTTAATGACCGTGCTTGTCGCAAGTGATCTGGGGGTAAAAAATATTGTCTCCGTAGTAAATGATCAGGATCATACTGATATGTTCAAGAGAGCAGGGGTAAATGTACAGGAGAACCCGGATCTTGCAGTTGCTCAACAGCTATATTGGGCGATGCAGAGACCGAGAAATATAAAAGACGTGATAAGGATAGGTGACGGTAAGGCAGAGATATTCGAGGTTGCTGTTACTAATATGTCTGCTGTCGTTGGAAAAGAACTATCCCAGCTGTCCCTTCAGGGTGAAGGCCTTGTGGTCGCAATAGAACGCGGTGATAAGATAATTGTACCAAAAGGAGATACAAAGATATTAGCCGGTGATAAAGTGACCATCTTTGCGCAATCAAGATTTGTCAATAAAATGGTTTCAATGTTTGCTTGAGGAATAAAATTGCAGATTGGTGACAGAGTAAGAATAACCAAAGATAGTACGGAATACGAAGGGAAACTGATGCCTACGACGACCGATCAAGTTGTGGTAAAACTTAACAATGGTTACAACATCGGTTTCAGAAGAGGTGAGATATCAATATCTATCATAGAGGAGGTGCAGCCTAAACAGATTGAACAGACAAAAAAACCGTTCAAAGAGGGTCTGCCAAGGGTCTCGATACTCTCTACAGGTGGTACAATTGCAAGTAAAGTTGACTATCGTACAGGGGCCGTCACTTCTCAGTTCACAGCAGAAGATATACTGCGATCGATACCTGAGCTGAGTGAGATTGCAAATTATGACTCAGAAGTCGTTTACAGTATACTCAGCGAGAATATGCAGGCAGAGTACTGGTTGGATCTTGCAAGAAAGGTAGCAAGAGATATAAAAAATGGGGCTGATGGTATAATCATAACTCACGGAACCGATACCATGGCCTACACCGCCTCCGCACTTTCGTTCATGGTGAAGACACCTGTGCCTATAGTAATGGTGGGATCTCAGCGGAGTTCTGATCGTCCATCAAGCGACAGTGCAATGAATGCAATCTGTGCTGCAACTGTTGCTACAAGCGATATTGCTGAAGTGACTGTTGTTATGCATGGTTCCACCTCTGATAACATCTGCCACATTCATCGTGGAACAAAGGTCCGAAAGATGCATACTTCTGCAAGAGACGCATTCAAGTCCATCAATGTTGATCCTATTGGAGAAGTAAATTATCTTACTCGAAAAATTAAGACTGACGGGGAATACAAGAGAAGACAAGATCAAGATCTTGAGTTGTACGACCATCTGGAGAGTAAATGTGCACTGATAAAATTTTATCCTGGATCCGATCCGAAAATACTCGATTTTTATCTTGAAGAAGGTTACAAGGGGCTTGTTATTGAAGGTACTGGTCTGGGCCACGTCTCTACGGAATGGTTTAATCATATAAAGCGAGTAATAGATGAAGGATTGTCTGTGGTAACAACATCCCAATGTATATATGGCAGGGTATGCAACAGGGTCTACGATACCGGACGGGACATGCTACGCAAGGGTGTGATTGAAGGTGAAGATATGCTACCGGAGACTGTACTGGTCAAACTTATGTGGGTTCTCGGCAGAACAACTGAACCGGATGAAGTTAAGGGCATTATGCAGAAAAACGTATGCGGGGAGATCAATCATAGTATCAGATAATTTTTGACCTGTCTTGGTTGTTATTTCTATTTTTATTTCTTTCAAATCATTTACAGCCACCGCTATATTTAAATACCACAACATACAATGGTATGATACATAGGATATTTTTGGGGGAACGAAAAATGGCCGAAGTTGAAAAAAGATATTTTGCACTCAGAAACCCAAAAACGGGGAAAGAAACTGGGACCTATATGGGTAGGTCGCCACGACAGGCTGCACTTAAGGCAGCAAACAGGGGTGTCAAGAACATCCATCTACGTGAAAGGGGCACACTTAAAGTGCATATGTACACCGGTACGAGAAAGAAGGTAAAGTCGCCATCCAACCGACCAAGCTGGATGCCTGCTGAGATATACAAACCCAATGTCAAGAAGAACGGCATTAAAAAGCTGAAGAAGATATAAGATACAAAAGGTGTGGGAAGCACTGAGGACCTAGGCTTATTATCCGGGTTCTTTTAAGGTTAATATGTAGCTTAGGCTGCTTTGAAGGGACTGTTGTACGTGTCAGAGAATGTCTATGAATCACCGTTTGTAGGCGAGGTGAAGGAGGGGTTAAAAACAGCCATTTTAGGTCGGTCTATACATTATTTTCAAATCATCGAATCTACAAATAAGGTGGCAAGGGAGTTGGCCGAGAATGGTGCTTTTGAAGGGACTGTTGTTATTGCCGAGGAACAGACCGAAGGCAGGGGCAGGAGAGGAAGGAGCTGGTTTTCTTCACCTGAAAATTTACTTTTATCAGTCATACTGAGGCCAGATACATCGCCATCTATGGTTCATATTGTGACTCTGATGGCAGGAGTGGCAGTAGCAAAAACAATCAGACAGTATGGGATAAATGCAAGGATTAAATGGCCCAATGATATAATAATTAACAACAAAAAAGTATGTGGGATACTCTCGGAGGTTAGTGCGGAAAAGGGTACTGTTAATTATGTCATACTTGGTATAGGAATTAACGTAAACGTTGATATCAATCAGTATCCCGAAGAAATTAAAGAGAAGGCTACTTCACTCAAAGCGGAGCTTGGAAAAGAACTGCCCAGAATAGAGTTTTTACAATCGCTTCTCTGGGAGCTGGAGTATGAATACAAGTCATTCAATAGGGACGAACATTCCACCATATCAGATGAATACAAGGAACTCTCGGATACCCTTGGATCTTGGGTTCAAGTAACAACAGAAAAAGAGGTATTTCAGGGAGAAGCAATAGAAATAAACCATTACGGGGCTTTAGTGTTGAAGTTACAGGACGGGACCTTCAGAACCATATTTACTGGAGACTGTACTCATTGTAGAAGCATTGGTATTTGAAGGATGAAGAAGGTGACTGAAAACACTTTTGTGATAAAGCCAGGGGAACTTGTCAGAAACGATCAGGGGATGATCCTTTTTGCTTCATCTTCAGTAATACTGATGGTAGACGAGTTTCCAATTCTTGTAGATACCGGACTCAAGAAAGATTGGAAGAGGATAGAATCCGGACTGAAAGAAGCAGGTTTTTCTGTTGATGATGTAAAGATGGTTATAAATACGCACCTGCATACTGATCACATAGGTTGCAACGGAAGGTTTGATGTTAATAAATATGCAGATGGTGATCTCTTGAACAAATCCACCAAAAATGATTACTTACCATGTCCTTCCCAGATCTCCAATAATATATCGATGATAAAGACACCTGGACATTGTCCGGGACACATCTCAGTCGTCTTCAATGATGGTGGTAAAGTTGTTGTCGCTTCCGGTGATGCCATTCCTACAAAGAATAACTACATCGAACGTGTTCCACCAAGGCTTCATACAGATAGGGCCGAAGCGATGAAGAGTTTTTATAAAATTATAGAGATAGCAGATATTATTGTACCAGGTCATGACGAGCCTTTCTGCCTTACCACGGATTAGAAAGTTATTTAGACTGAAGAGTGCTAACTAGTAGAATTACACAAGTTGGTAAGATAGATGGCTGCGATTTATACTAATAACTTGACCAAAATATTTGGAAACTTAACAGCTGTTGATTCTGTAGATCTTGAGATTAAAAAGGGCGAGTTGTTCGGACTTCTTGGGCCTAATGGTGCGGGGAAGACAACAATCATCAAGATGCTTGCCACTCTCCTTCGACCCACATCGGGAGAGGCACTCGTCTGGGAAAAAAATATTTACGAACAAAGAGATGCAGTAAGAAGATCTATCGGAGTTGTATTTCAGGATCCAAGTGTTGACAGTAAGTTAACAGGCAAAGAAAATCTCGATTTTCATGCCAGAATGTATGGCCTTGATAAAGAGACTAGAGAGAAGAGGATAAATGAAGTACTGAATCTTGTTGGCCTTGAGGATAAGACAAAAGTACTTCTTGAGAACTACTCGGGGGGAATGCAGAGGAGGCTTGAGATTGCAAGGGGCCTGATGCACTATCCTAACGTATTGTTCCTCGACGAGCCAACACTTGGACTCGATGCTCAAACTAGGCGCCACATCTGGGATTATATCAAAAGATTGAATGAATCAGAGGGGGTCACTGTAGTATTGACTACACATTATATGGAAGAGGCCGACTTTCTCTGTGATCGGGTAGCAATAATTGATCATGGGAAGATTGTTGCTTTAGACACCCCTCAGAGCTTGAAGAGTCTGATCGGTGCAGATGTGATCAAATTGGAAGCAGGTGACGGTTTCAAGAATTTAGCCAGTGTTCTGAAGGAATTTGATTGGGTTAAAAATGTGACCGAACACGACGGATACCTCGACCTCAGTGTGAAAGATGGGAAGACGAAGATTCCAGATATTGTCCTTACAGCCAAGCAAGAAGGAATAGACATAGTATCAGTCAGCCTTCATGAACCGACACTTGAAGATGTTTTTCTTCAATTTACAGGTAGATCGATAAGAGAAGAAGAAGGTAGTGCGAAGGAAGAGATGAAGAGAAGATTCCGTATGTCTAGTAGAAGAGGGTCCTAATATATTAAATATGACATATAGACAAATATGATTCATGGATTATGTGAAATCGATATATTTATATAAAATATACTAACATATTGTTAGTATATATGGAAAATTCTGACAGAAAAGAAGGTTCTAGTGTTTCAAAAGATATGGGAAGGATATTTCTAAAGCTCTGTGGACTCTTTATACCACTATACTTCTCGGTTTTGATGTACTACACTTTACTTGATTCTCACTTCAAATCAATCCAGTTCGATATGCTTTGGATTGATAATCTTGAACCGACAGCCTTTGAGTTTCTGATGGTACCCTTTCTTCTGGTATTATCAATACTAGGTATGGTCTCACTGATTACAGAAAATAAGTTGGGGACAATGGCCTGACCGAAGTCAGCCACATTGTCCTATCTTTAATATATTTTTACCTTTTGTTTCTATACTGACTAGTGTACACGACATATGTTGCCGCAGCCAATCCAACAATTACTAGAACAATAACTGATACCAAAACCCATGATGTTGGCTCTGGCGTCGGAATAGCAGCAGTTGGTTCAGCTGTCGGTTGTGGAGAAGATATTGGTGTCGGAGAGGATATCGGTGTACCATCATCAACAGTGCCTTTTTCCACAGTAAAGATTGCAAATATTGTGAAGTGGCTTGTCTCTGCTGTCGCTGTATTTCCAGTAACCTTTGTCTTGAGTGAGACCCAACTCGTTCCATCGAACATCTTTATAACTACCGTCTCTCCCTTGGGTACGTCCTTCGGATCGAAAGTAAATGTTAGAGTTATCGGTGGATCGAAAGTCGCACCACTTGGTCCGAGATTATAAGCACCTATTGTCCCCCCTATTACGGTTGAACTCATGCTTATGGATTTCAATGGTTTTCCCTCTGCATCAAGTGCTTTAGTACCTTCTTTTATCGTTGCCTTTGCAATTCCATCTGAAGATTCAATGGTTGCAGTGGCCGTAACCTTTCCTGTACTATCTGTCTGAACAGCATTTCCTGCGGATGGAGCACTACCTCCGCCACCTCCTCCGCCTCCGGAACTACCGCTCTGACCCGGTGACTCACTTGTTGTGAAAGTATTATCTGAAGAAATATTAGTATTTCCTGCCGAATCATACGCATATATCCTGTAATGGTAGGTAGTACTAGCACTCAACCCTGTTATGCGTCTATGATGAACCTTAACTGAGTTACTAAGCGTCACTTCAGAGCCATATGATGTTGTCGTACCATACTCTATTTTACCTGTTGAGTTTACATCAGTATTCCAATTTATAGTCGCACCATTATGTTGAATATTAGTTACCGAAATACTAGAGATAATAGGACTCCTATCAACAGTAAATTGTGTAGCATCATTTGACGAGAATGTATGTTCCGTTCCCCCACCGCTTGAATATGCATATAACGTCGCATTATATTCTCCATTAAGCACATTTGCCTTGGTTAGGTTCCACGAGATATTATAACTTATCTCGGCGCCATTCGTTTGATCATACCCATACCCTGAAACGTAGCCATATCCATATCCATAACCACTGCCGAAGCTATATCCATATCCATCATTCCGATCATACCCGTATCTTGTACCATATCCATACCCAACAGTGTTAACCGGGGTTATTGTCACATTGTCACAACCAGAAATGGCTGTTCCATTAGGGTAGAATTTACAACTTTCATTCGTCACACCGGTAATGTTCAATGTCAAATTCTCGATTGATATCCTTTCTGCAGATTCAATATCAACCCATACTGTAAAATTAACAAATTCATCAGTGCTTTTAAATTCCGTTTTATCGATATCAACACCAACTCTAACAGCCCCAGCAGGGCCAGAGAAAATCAACGCAGTAATAATGAGTAGAGTTATAAAAACACTAGCAATACGTCCCTTATTATTTATTATTAAATCAGCTGTATCCATTTAACACCTCATTAAAAGCTTCAAATGTATTCTCTATTTATCGCATTTAAACTTTTTGCTAAAATCCCTCAAAATTTAGGAAGATCAATAATAATAACCCGATAATTATGCTTATCTCGAATAAAATTAAATATATATCAGATCATTTTCTCTTCTTTATCTCTACCCTGATAATACAAAGTGATTAACGCTACAAATGTCCCAAAAGAGATGATATAGCTGGGTAAATATGTATCGTAAAATCTTGCAAAAACGATGTTGTTTTCCATTCCTTTTTCAATCACAAATGCAGGTGTCAACCCCATATTCTTAATCATAAGTGCACCGTCCATATCCCAATTATCCGAGTCAATATGCTGTGATGTGGTAAATATTACATACTTCAATTTGGGATCTTCCAACTCATAATAAACAGGGGACTTCATCGTGTAATTTAGAGTTCTCTTCACAATATGACCATCAAGCCCATCTTGGTCACCGATCAGATAAAGCGCACTTGTGATATTTTCCTCTCTACTCGCCTCAAGTAGGGCTTCATAATCTTTTATGTATCTGGTGGT
>JAXHTN010000330.1:0-1731 GCA_034190145.1 Halobacteriota archaeon
AGCTTATGAATGTGAACGTTGACGAAGCCGATAAGCTTGACATAACAAAGGGTAAGTTCATAGTAACAAAAGGTGGGGAAGAGACATCAGTTAAAGTAGGTGAACTCGATGACGCTGTCAGGTACAACTGTCATTACTGCGAGGACTTCGCATCTGAGCTTGCAGATATATCCGTTGGTTCTGTTGGCAGCCCGGCCGGTTTCTCGACTGTTCTTGTGAGAAGCAGCAAGGGAAAAGAGCTATTTGAGACCCTCAAAGGTACATCCGAAGACTCGGTGAGTAAAGAAGGCCTGACAAAGGTTGCTTCAATAAAGAAGACGAAGGCGGAAGGAAAGAAAGAGGGAGACGACGTTCCACCGATACTTAAATAGTCATACTACAACCTTATTGCCACCTTGACTTGCGCAGTCTGGGCGATTCCAACTGCGTAGGTTGCCACTCTTTTTATATCACGTAATATATTCGTGAGTACAATTGCAACATTTGTGTCTATGTTGTTCTTCATTATCTTCTCGGTTACATCCATATCAAACTCTTGGACCCAATCTATTCTGTTTAAAACTTTATTTGCCCGTACAAAATCATTTTTAAAGAATGACTTGGTCGCTTCACGCTGCATCTCTATTGCAACATTTGATAAATTTATCAGTGCACCAAGGAGCACGTCATCAATTTTATCTTCGCCCAGACAATTTATCTGTGTTGCCATATCTCTTACATAAAAAGCCATCTTATTAAGATCTCTACCTGCAATTGCTCCGACTACACAATCCTTGATGTCTTTTATCCCTATCGACTCGGCAATTGCTTTGTCCTCAATAGAGAGCATCAACTGCCTAAGAAGCAGCCTATATAACTTGTCGGCATCAGAGAACCTATTGATAACATCAAGTGCAAGTTCAGGGTTGCTATCCCTCAAAGCGTTTATGGCATCCTCATGCATTGAAGAGATGATAACACAGATCCTCTTTAAAAGCTCTTTAATTGGGAACTTCGAGGGATCTACAAGGGTTCTTATCGCTATCCTGTCAGAAAATTCCTCAGATATCTCAGTACCGGTCAAATGGATTATAAAATTCTTTATCAGTCTCTTCCATTCCTGCGTAATGATCTTCTTTGAATTGATGTTTATAATATCGTAACCTCTTATGTAACAGCTAACAATCTGCCTTTCAAGAAGTGAAGGCTCATCATAGTCTTCAAGATTCAGACTGACCTCGGTACTCATTTTTTTAAATTTTTTTTGTGGGAATATTGAGAGGGAGTTCGCATCCATGCTTAGTTCGACTCTATCTCCTTGATTCAACCCGGATTTCTGAACCCATGACTTCGGGAGCGTTATAAAATAGCTACCACTTGCGCTGGTCTGAATCTTCCTGGATTCCATATACGCACCGGTATTTACTATTGTTTACCTATATTTAAATATATCTATTATCATATTTGTACAAATCCGTAATATTCACATTTTAATTGAAACTACAAACTCAAAAAATATTCAAATCAATCTCTGATATGGTACCTACTGATATGGTATAATTTGTAATACTGTGTTAATGGTTGACTGTATTCTGAGTAGTTATATATAGTTATAAGTTAGAATCAATAATTATGGTGGAAGATCTTGCAGAGACCTTAGTCAATGGGTTTGAGACCTGGAAAGATAATATTGTATTATCTCTTCCTTATATCTTTAATACGGTTTTGACCTCAGTTATTTCTTTTGCAATC
>JAXHTN010000331.1:0-1692 GCA_034190145.1 Halobacteriota archaeon
ATCTGAAAAAAAGTTTGGACTTTATCAGGAACAATATAAAAAATTCAGTTGCCGTTGGTGAAATTGGCCTGGATTATCTCTTGAAAAAAGATAGGGCCATTCAAAAGAAGGTCTTCAAAGGGGTTCTAAAGATTGCCTTAGAGTATGAGAAACCGGTGATTATACATACAAGAGGCGAAGGTTCACATAGTGACGCCCTTGCGATACTAAGAGATCTTGGAGTGAAAAGGGCTGTCTTTCATTGGTACAGTGGACCCCTTGATGCTCTTCGAGGTATATTGGATGAGGGCTACTTTGTATCCGCAACACCTTCTATTGTTGAAAGAGAAGAACACAGATCGGCAATCAAGATTGTTTCTTTAGATAAGTTGATGCTTGAGACCGATTCACCGGCGAAGGGTTACGAACCAGCTGATCTTGTAAAAGCTTTAAGCTATGTTTCAAAGCTCAAAGGGACGACTGAAGAAAAGTTAGCCGAATATACAACAAATAACGCATTTAAGTTCTTTGAGATAGGGATCTGATAAACTTCTATTCAATCCTCGCCAAGTGGCGTCAGTGTATAATAGGCATCCTCATCTTTTTCTGATCGTTCTATGTATAGGGCACTCTCGAGCATCCCCAGATGGATCTTTGCATCCTGGGAAGTCATACTGAAAGCTTCCATTATCTCACTAGCTCTTTTTCCATTTCCAATGAAGGCAAGAATATCTCTTCTCCTCTTGTTCTGCATTGTCTTCCATAAAAGACGGTGCCATTCGGTGTAATCATTAATTTTACCTTCCTTTAGCATCTCTTCGATCCATTCGTCCTTTATCTTCTTCAGATTATTTCTCTTATCTATGGACATGATGTTTCTCAGCTGGATTTATGGTCAGGTTTAATCAGGTAGTCTTACTCCCTGATATGTCTCATTATGTGGGGTATCTCAGGAAGTATTATCTCTGACATGGCAAGTTCTACTGCATTTGGTGATCCCGGAATACAGAATATGAGCTTTCCCTTGATAACTCCTGCAATCGCTCTGGAAAGGACGACTGCACTACCGACCTCCTCCACACTTTTGTATCTGAAGAGCTCGCCAAACCCGGTGATCTCTTTTTCTATCATAGGAGAGACAGCCTCGATCGTGACATCTTTTTTTGCAAGTCCGGTGCCCCCTGTAGATATTATGACATCTGAACTACCTCTCACCAGTTGCGATACCTTCACTTCAATTGCAAGTTTATCGTCAGGTAGTAGATCATACTCTACCACCTCATGCCCACTCTCTTCAAGCATTCTCCTGATCAGATCTCCGGACTTATCATCGATCGTTTCACCATTTACGAGTTCGCTATATCTTGATGAACTGATTGTAAGTACGGCAGACTTAAAATGCTTCTTTATCCCTCTCTTGTGCTCATGAGTACTCATTTCATTATCTTCCTTATTTCACTTATTGGTCCCTCAAGAATCATTAAAGCTGTTGTCAAGTGAGGTGTGCAGTTCATCCAATTAGGAATTTTATATAACGGTTCCTATGTGTAAAGTTCCAGAGAAGCGAGGATTTGGGTGGAAAGGGGGAAACCAAGAGCTGCCTTCCCGTCTGTTATATTGCCCAGACAAAGGGGGGAGGATAAGAAGCTATCAACTGGAACGTAATATATATGTGCTGTTGTACGACGTTCCGAAATATTATCAACCCTTTTT
>JAXHTN010000332.1:0-1662 GCA_034190145.1 Halobacteriota archaeon
GCAGTCGCAATACATCTCATAGCGTTCTTCGCCTCACTTACAACCCCCTCAAGAACGTGCATATCACTGCCCCTGATAACTATAGCAGATGATTTGTGATGTGGGCAACCCTCAAAGAAGATATACTTATTTGAACTCAACTTCTTCTCGACGATCTCTTCACAAGAGCCCAGTTTATCTGAATTAAGCTCTGATATCTCATCTATTATATCAGCACCAGTTGACTTTGATAACCGCTTCAAATCCGTATTCTTCACGCGTTTCAGAATTATAACATCATCTCTTCCTAGAACATCAACAGCCTCATCATCGACAGCTTTCTGGCAACAGACAATATTTGCACCGCAGTCCCTGATCGTATTTATGATAGATCTGAACTCGGCGGACTCTTCGTCCTTAAAGCCCCTCAGATAGGAAGGATTTGATATCTTGAGCTTGGCATCTGCTCTGGGTTTTTTCCGTTCTACAGGTAGATTTATAAGAGCTATCTTCCCATTCTCTATCTTCTTTGGAAGGTCACTTCTAAGACCGGATCTGTCGACGACGACACCTTCAATGAACTTTGTGTGCACTATCCCTTTACCGGACTCGGCAACTATTGTGACATCATCAGTATCTATCGGGAGTTCGTCGCTGATCCTCTTCACACACTCGACCAAGCTACCTGCAAGATTCCTGTGGTGCTTAAGCGATGTCCTTGCGATATTAAGTAGGAATTCATCATTCATCTCCTCAGTTATAACGAGTTCATCAAGAATTTCCATACTCTTTTCAAGTGCAAGCGAGTATGCCTTAGCTACTATCGGGAAAGGAACACCCAGCTCATTCAACTCAAAACCCCTCTTGAGAAGTTCTCCGATGAGAACAAGTACGGTCGTCACACCGTCCCCAGTCTCATCTGACTGGGTCTTCCCGGCGTTCATAATCATACTCGCAGTGGGGTGCTCATCATAATCAAGTTCAGTCAAAATATATAGGCCGTTACTTGAGACAAGATCAAAATCCTCCTCTTTTACTATCAGCTTGTTCAGCCCTTTGGGACCTAAAACCGATTTGAACATATCTGAAAGTACGAGAGATACGAGTAGATTGGTCTCACGAATCTCATCTCCTGAAACATCATCGTCACTTAACATAATCATCACTTTTTAGAAATCAATCTGAGGTGTAGGGGTGAGATGAATAAACGGATAGCCAGTACTTAGTCTTTTTGATAAGCTCTTCAAGCTTGGGAGCAGTGCAGGTCTCACCTCTCACGACGCCGGAAACCACGTCGACTACCATCCCTTTCGTCTCGAACTCACCTTCAAAACCTCTCGTTCTGATTCCAACCTCTGCAAACCTATCAAGAGTTATCGGTGCCTGACAAACAACGATTGCAGGAACTTCGGCATGCCTGAGGAAGACACGAACCTTGTATATAAAGTGGGACGGTATGTTTCCGGAATGGATCACAGCGAGTTTGTGCCTATTCATCTGGGCTATCTCTTTGTCGGTGATCCCACAGGTCTGGGTCTTCACACCTCCAGGGGCGTCATAAGGTAGCCCCATTCCAGCCTCAAGAACGAGTACACTCACAGGTATTCTGGCTTCTCTGAGACCATATGTAATCTCACAGACGGGTTTTGTCACGTGCCTTGCAGTCGGACTCATCGAAAGTAC
>JAXHTN010000333.1:0-1653 GCA_034190145.1 Halobacteriota archaeon
CCCTTATACACTTCAATTCTCTTTCTCACAGCATAACCAAATTGTGTAAAACATACTGATAAGAATCTCCGTTTTAAAGCCCGTTTTTACTTTTCTGGGGTAACAAAGTTCCTTTAAAAAATAAAAAGCAATAACAAGCCACAGATATTAATGTATTTAATATTGAGGCTTGTTAAGATTTTATTTTGATATCAGTCACCTTTTGGAGGGCATGCTGGAATTATCTCGCAGACAAAGCCTTGTAAATAGGTGATATCTTTAGGTGTCTTGAGTTCACCATGCTCAAAGGTTGAGTTGTATGTTTTTTTGTGATAGGGGCCAATGTCAACTGTTCCTTTGAATTTGAATGGTCCTAAGCCAAATTCTACTGAGGCTTTCAGATCTGCGTCGATAGTTTTTGTCTGTTCATCCCCCCAATCTGCGATGATGCTTAGGTTTCGGATTAATACGGCTTTTGTTGTCAATAATGGAAAGCTACCTTTGTTCGATGATTCAATTTTTCCAGTAGAATACCCATTTCTAGAAACGCCAGGTACTTTCCAGTCGTTTAAACTGAGTATTTGTCCATCGTACCAGGACCGAATCACCTGTATACCTGCAATCTCCGTTTGCAGTTTGAGATTCTTTGTTTCCGTAGACAATTTCGTATAATGCACCTTTCCTTCAACATCCGCCTTTGTTGAGAAGATTCCAAGATCGAATTTTGTTTTTCCGTCTACTCTGGTCCAAAAGGATTTATCATCGGTGTGAAGATCATTTGAATCTATAGAAATTGACTCAAAAGGTGTTTGGGTAGACCACCAGTTTGGCGGAAAAGCTTGAGCAGGAAAGTTGTTCCCCGAAGCATCTTTATACTTCTCTTTTGCCTCATTAAACTGAGGCGGTAGAATTGATCCGGTAGGTTCGGCATTGTTGACTATGCTTCCATATACGTCTGAAAGCATCTGTCCGCCAGATTCATAGACAGTGTCCAAAGGTGGAGCATAGTTACTTAGCACCGAAAAATACATATCGGCGTTACTCTCGTCAACGCCTTGGATGGCAAGACCCAAATGACTCATAGTATAAAAACTACTTTGCGTGCCCTCTCCTGCAACTGCCGAATGTATGCTATCGTAGATTGCCTGCATAAGTTTTTGTTCGTTTATCTCATCTCCACTCTTTTTTTCAATAATACTTTCTTCTATAGTACTCCCTCCTAGGATATTTTATAGTTTTTAAAACAAGGTTAAGATTCAAATATGTTAAATCTTCCCTGAATAGTAAGGTATAAATAGAATTAATAGATTATAAATATAATTTCAAATGATGATAATGAATTTGGATGTTTTTAAGGGGGATTATAAGAGTTTTTATACAGTTGTGAAGAGTATTTTCTTATAAGAGTTGGACTGGAAATGAAGGGGTTGACTCGTACCGATCGTAGAACAATAAGACTTTCTGCAACATATTCATATTCTATCTGAAGTCCATTGTCCAAGGAAATGATTAATAATTAGATTAGGGAAAATTTATTTTCAAATTATGATCGCATCATTCAATCCAATCTTTATCTTTCCAATATTTATAATCGGCCTTGAACAGATCCTTGTTATTCAAGATTAGATCCTTCATTGCCGTTCTATCAATATCCCTAAACTCCTTCTTCTCAAC
>JAXHTN010000334.1:0-1640 GCA_034190145.1 Halobacteriota archaeon
CAGATATTCCCGTTCCTGGTGTATGTCCTTTCCTTGCAGCCTCCATGTAGCGAACATCGATGCAATATTACTGGTAGTTCTCTGCTCCTTTCTTACTTCGGAATGTTCCCATGATCTTTCTCATGATTACATGCTCTCTCATGGCTTGCTCACCCGGATTGTTCGGTGGGCTTCTATTCCAGGATAGAGTAAACAGTTATACCAGATGCACAATCCGTTTTTTATATGGATCACAGGTTTTTTTCAGCTCTTTGATATTGCTGAACCCCTCTACTTTTTTTCCATTTCCCCGTACCGTAACTTTTTCTACCCCCTCCCCTACTTTATAGGATGGGCTTTATCAAGAAACACTTTCAGTTCCTCAAACTTATGGTGAATTGTGTCTGACAGCTCTTTTCCACCAGGTTTATCAGAAAAGGCATCCACCTCCCGGAGCAGATTCGCCTAACACCGCTGTAGGGCCTTGAATGCACTATATGCTCTCAAGCCATCGGTTACATATGCACCCTTGATCTCTATGCCAAGAATCTTCCTGAGAACTTTTACATCTCTCGACAGACTTATCGCTACCAGTACGTCATCTGTGGCGGCCCTATAATCCAGAACCACCATTTTTTCCATTGACCTTCATACTGGTTTCATCCATATAGTTACATTCCTTCTATCATCTGTCTCTTCAGTTGGATGAGTGGCAAGCTTATATCCCTTCGGTGCAACGCGCTTCTTTTGGACATTTTCCTCTAGCTTTCATCATCTTCTTAAATCTCTGTGCCGATGGTGGGGTGTGGAGATTCTTGCACTTCGCAAGCTTCTCCTCAAGCTCTGAAACATGCTTTTCCAAGAGATTTACTCGCCCTCTGAGTAGTCTGTTCTCCTCCAGAAACAGTTCTATTAGCTCCTATATTCAGGTGACGATTTTAAATCCAGTTTGAGTTCATACTGCTCCTGCATGACCTCCATATTGTATTAAGACATTAGCCACTGTCCTTAAATGGACCGCATAATTAATATAGGATAATGTCCATATCTCCATCGTGATGCTGAATGGCTAGACCTAGAAGCAAGATAGATATAACGTGCCAGAATCTAAAGTGCCGATATTACCTTAAGGAGAATGGAAAGGACATAGTGAAACGAGGTAAGAATCGCGCTGGTCATCAACAATATTACTGTAATCATTGTCATAGTTGGTTTGTCGAGACTTCAAATACTCCACTTTACCGTAAACAATTGTCTGAAGACGAGATCATAGACATTTGCAAGCACCTGGTTGAAAAGAATGGTATAAGAAGTATCGAAAGAATCACAGGCCACCATAGGGATACAATAGGCAGATTGCTTGAAGATATGGCCGAGCATGCGGAAAAGATGAACGAGTATCTCATACATGATATTGGACTCACCCCCTTCGAATGCGATGAACTGTGGAGTACGGTTAAAACAAACAGAAGAAGGTTGAGCGAATCGGCCCAAATCAGTCTGAAGAAGGTGACTGCCTGACATACACATGTATAAAGCTGAATACCTACTTTTTTGTGGCGTTTTCAGTTGGGAAGTGGACACAAAAGACCTGTGAAAGGATGATAGAGAAACTATTCGACAGAACAGAACTTCCGTTTCCGGACAATAAGATAGAGATA
>JAXHTN010000335.1:0-1632 GCA_034190145.1 Halobacteriota archaeon
CTGCGTTCACCTTCTTGAGTAGATTTGCGACCTTTTGGGCTGTGACCGGATCAAGATCTCCAAAAGGCTCGTCCAATATGAGAAGCATCGGTTTTGTCGCAAGTTCGACTGCAAGGGCAACCCTGATCTTCTCTCCGCCAGATAGCTCATAAGACCTGTTGCTCATTATGTCTCTTTCTAGGTCGAGAAGTTCCAGTATCGGTTGAACTTCATTGATATCCAGTCGCACCCTTGGTAACTCCGTATATATATCAAGAAGGAGATCTTCTGAGATCTCAAGGGTCTCAAGAGCATCTTTTCTTGAGGACTCAGGAACGTCCGCTAGCCTAAGTACAAAATCAAGTACTGATTCCTTTATCTCAAGTCTTCTTGCAATATCTGTTAACTCATCCTCAGGAATGGATTTGAAGCGGGATCTACTGATAATAATATCTTCAACTTTTGAATGATGAGTAAGTCCAAACTCTTGGTGAAGAATACCGAGCTTCTGCCTGATCAGGGCACTCTCGATACTTAAGTTTGCCATATCAACGGCTCCGCCATCCTCTTTGAAGTAGATAATATTTCCCTTGTTTGGCATCTCAAGCCCTGCAAGCATTCTTACAAGTACTGTCTTTCCGACCCCACAAGGGCCGATAATTCCGAATATCTCACCTCGATACACATCTAGGTTAATATCCTTTAACTCGAAGAGCTTGGAGAGATTGTAGTGATAATATGTTCTACTAACATCTTCTAAACTGAATATTGGCCTCTTGTCAGTTAGAGGTTTAACCGGAATCGGATCTTCGATATCAGAAAGAAACTTGCCAATTATCTCTTCATTACTTCCACCTTCTTTCAGTTCTCCGTTGTCAATCCACAAAAGCCTGTCAGATAGCTCTCTGTGGATCTCCGGAAGGTGTGAGACTAGAAGAGTAGTAATATTCAACTCATCTCTTAAATTTTTCATGACCTTTAACGCTTCTTTCTTATCTTCTGGAGAGGCCATCGTCAGTGGTTCATCCAGAAGAAGCAACCTCGGCTGCATGACCAGTTGTCTTGCAAGGACCAGTCTTTGTTTCTCACCACCACTGAGTGTATGGGCAGTCTGCTCTGCTTTGTGCGAAAGTCCAACAAGATCCAGATACTTCATCGACTTCTGACGAAGATCCTCAAACTTTGCATCTTCCTCATCGGGAAGTGGTGCAGTCTCATCACCCATCTCGAAAGCTTGAACCCTCCTCATAACGTTCTCAACGGTATTGGCCGCCCACAATCCAAAGGATCTCTGAAGATGTATTGCAGTCTTCTCCTTTACTTGAGCGATATCACTATTTGAAGACTCTGGAGTGAGGTTAATTCCATCTATAAATATATCCCCCTGCTCAAAAGGCTCTACACCCCTCAAAATTCTGAGAAGAGTCGTCTTTCCGGCACCGCTCTTTCCAATTATTCCTACAGTTTCATCTGGGAATACCTCAAAGCTCACATTCTTCAGAGCATGAGTATATCTTCCGTCTGATAAATTATATCCCTTGGTTAATCCCTTAACTTTCAAAATAGCATCTGCTTTTGCCATTGACAGGCTCTCCAAAATTAATTTGATTGATAATAATAAAAATAAAAAATAATTTGGAATGGTGGCTTAGT
>JAXHTN010000336.1:0-1620 GCA_034190145.1 Halobacteriota archaeon
CTCTAACTTGTTGCCATGGATGAGGCTAAAGAAGTATGGGGTGGGTCTCAAATTCATCAAACCGGATTCAAAGGGGCAATTGGATCTCGTAGCCCTCGAAGAGATGATAGATGAAGAAACGAGACTGGTTGCTATAACTCACGCCTCAAATGTTCTCGGTTCAATCACGCCTGTAAACGAGATCTCAAAGATCTGTAGAGAGTATGGATCGCTTCTACTCGTCGATGGGGCTCAATCTGTCCCTCACCTTCCGATAGATGTGAAAGATATGGGCTGCGACTTTATGGCATTCTCAGGACATAAGATGCTCGGGCCCACCGGAACCGGTATTTTGTATATCAAAGAATCGATGATGCAAGAGATCGAACCACTTTTATTTGGTGGTGGGATGATAAGTGAAGTCTCTCTTGAAGATTTTTCACTGGTTGAAAGTTATGAGAGGTTCGAGGGTGGTACGCCTAACATTGCCGGAGGAATAGGCCTTGGAAAAGCGATTGAATATCTTGATAGTCTTGGAATGGAGAATGTAAGGGATCATGAGGAGATGCTTACAAAGAGGCTACTTGCAGGGCTTTTTGCAATCGAAAACGTGGAAGTTTACGGACCCTCGGATACATCAGAGCGGGTAGGCACGGTATCATTCAATATCAAAGGTTTAAATTCACATGATGTCGCTTTGATACTTGACGAGAGCTCGGAGATTATGCTTCGATCAGGACATCACTGCTGCATTCCCTTGATAAGGGAGCTTGGAGTTGATGGGACTGTGAGGGCGTCGTTATATATTTACAACACCACCGAGGAGGTGGATAAGCTTCTGGAAACGCTGGAAGATATCAGCAGGAGTTTGGGTTGATATAATGCCTATAGAGTATGACTGTTTAAAGATTAAAGATAACAAGGTTGATGGGTACAAGGACATCGTTGTGGAAGAGATACCACTCTCGATATTTATCAATGGTAGGAATTACGCAACTGCCATGATGATGTCTCAGATGAAAAAAGAGTTTGTTATTGGTCACCTATTCTCGGAAGGTATCATCAAGAGTCTCGATGAGATTGAATCAATTCAAATTCAGAAAAATACTGCAAAAGTCCTCACAAAGAGCCCTCTTGGAGATTTGATGGCCCGAAAGACAATACTGAGCGGTTGTGGCGGCGGTTCTAACTTTTTAGACCAATCCAAACTCCCAAAGATAGAGTCTTTCTTGAAGATCTATAAGGAGTACGTACTCGATGCAATTAAAGATGTAAGAGTTTCCGAACTTCACAAAGATACGGGAGGAGTTCATTCGTGTGGTCTATTTGAGGGGCAATCGCGACTGTACAGAGCAGATGATATCGGAAGACACAATGCGCTTGATAAGGTAATAGGTTCAGGTCTGATCGACGGATGTGATTTTTCTGAGACTTTTGTTGTGACAACCGGTAGGATCTCTTCAGAGATGGCGCTAAAATGCTCATATGCAAACATACCCTTGATCGCATCTATGGGTGCAACTACAAGCCTTGCAATAGATATCGCTGACAAGACCGGGCTTGCAATAGTCGGATTTACTAAAGGAAGTAGGTTCAACGTATACTCTGAAGGTCACAAGAGGTTCAGATTCGGGTTTATTT
>JAXHTN010000337.1:0-1620 GCA_034190145.1 Halobacteriota archaeon
AGAAGGTGCTTCGGGAGTAATGCCGACTGTTCAAATTGTGGGTGTTTTGCAGGGGCTATACAAAACCCAATGGTACTGATTTTCAGCCCATTTGAAGCGATCAGATTGATGTAGCTAGCAGTTTATCTGGGCCTTATGGCCTTAAACTATTCTCAACTTCATATAGATTAAACCCGTATTACGTCTTCGCATAGTACTCAAAAAAGACCAAAGAACTGGAATGTTGACTGAGAGGGTTATTAAGGAGTTTACTCCCCTAAAAAAATAAGCTTACTAGAATAAATACAAAAGATATATACCTGTTGGGACCAAGGGTGTACTTCCGATCTATTCTAAAGATAATGCATACATTTTGAAGGAGATGATCTGAACAAACATTCTATAGGTTGACATGAGCTTGCTACCAGGATAGGTAGATTCAGTTTAACGGTCTATAAAATGTTAAAATAGACAAATATTAAAGAGAAACTGAAATAATGACTGAATTTAATGAATTTAATTTATCACCAGAATTATTACGAGCTGTTGAGGATATGGGATTCAAAGAACCAACTCCCATTCAAAATAAAGCTATTCCATTTCTTCTTGAGGCTGAAAGAGATCTGATTGCACTTGCACAGACCGGAACGGGTAAAACTGCGGCATTCGGACTGCCAATAATTGAAAAGTTGGACCCTTCCGAGGATGGCCCACAGGCATTGGTCCTTTGTCCTACTAGGGAGTTGTGTTTACAGATCACGGGAGATATCGAGCAGTACTGTAAATATCTAAAGGAGATTTCAGTAGTTGCAGTCTATGGCGGAGCAAAGATCGAGGACCAGCTAAGAAAGATCAAGAAGGGCGTTCAGATAATTGTTGCCACACCAGGGCGAATGAATGATATTATCGGGCGCAAACGAGTAGATCTTTCGAGAATTTCTACTGTGGTCCTGGATGAATCGGACGAGATGCTCAATATGGGTTTCAAGGAAGAGCTCGATGCCATAATTGAAAAAACGCCCATTTCAAAGAGGACCCTCCTCTTCTCAGCAACAATCTCAAAACAGGTTGAGGATATCGCAAAAAAATATATACGTGATCCGTATGAGATTACAGTCGGCAAGAAGAATACCGGTGCAGAGAACATCGATCATATCTACTATATGGTGCATGCGAAAGACCGTTATCTGGCACTCAAAAGAATCGCAGATATCAACCCTCAGATTTATGGAATAATCTTCTGCCGTACCCGTAAAGAGACAAAAGACGTTGCCGAGAAGCTTATTAGAGACGGATACGATGCAGATGCAATCCATGGCGACCTATCACAGGTGCAACGTGAAAAAGTCATGAATAGGTTCAGAAGTAAAAACTTACAGATGCTTGTTGCAACAGATGTAGCTGCAAGGGGGCTTGATGTTGATGATCTCAGCCACATAATAAATTATAACCTTCCTGATGAACTTGAGATGTACACACATCGGAGTGGAAGGACAGGAAGGGCAGGCAGATCAGGAACGTCAGTTGCAATAATCAACATGAAGGAGAAGGGGAAGATCAAGCGGATTGAAAAGCTTATAGGAAAGAAGTTTGAGAGCCGCCAAATTCCAAATGGTGTGGAGATATGTGAAAAACAGTTTT
>JAXHTN010000338.1:0-1609 GCA_034190145.1 Halobacteriota archaeon
CCCTTTACTTCTTGACTTGGATTGGTCGATATAAGCAGGCCAGATCGTCATCCTATCGCTGGTATTTCGCTTCATGAAGGCTTAAGAAGATCTCTTCTTTAATTTAAACAATTTCAGTTGATCAAAACGGCGTTAACTGTTCCATCTTGGCCTGGCCTGGAGGTTACCTTTGCCTCACCAAGTTCGGTCTTTACAACCGCACCTTTTGTTACCACGTTTCTTCTTACGTAATGTTGGTTTGCAGTATTGTCTACAACGACATCCATGCCTACTTTCTTCGTCTCACCGGTCGCAGGATCAGTCACATTTGCCATACCCGCTCTAAGCACTCTTACTTTTCTGTTGTCCCCTCTGGTCCTGATTATCTTCTTTCTCTCTTCCCCTATATGGGTCTCAGGGGATTCTCTTCCCATCTCAAACTTTTTTTTACCTCGCGAATTGACCAGTCTACCACCGGAGGCTTTACGCCTTGATCTTCCTTGCCATTTCATCTTGATACCTCTTTGAATAATAACTATAAGATTTAAATAAAAATTACCTAATACACCTTATCTTTTGCTATAGGTATAGACTTCCCCCTTCTGAAGTATCGCCACGTCTGTTCCTAGATTCTGCTTCTTTACAGCCTCTTCAAACTCCTCAAAACCCTTTTTGGTGTGATGAGGTATTGCTACCTTTGGGCTCAACATCCCGACAGCTTTTGCACCCTTTTTTGGAGAGGTTCCAGGAGCAATTCCAATAGGAACTATCGCAATGTCAAGATCGTGCTTCTCACCAATACCTTTCAGTTCATCAAAGTTCATGCTGTCTATCATATGGTACAACACTATTCTACCGATCTGGATTACAAATGTTATTGGATTCATAGCCGGATGGACTGCCTTTTCTGCTAATATTTTTATCTCACCCTCGATACTCTCACCAGGAAGAAGGGCGCGAACATCACCATCCTTCAGTTTTTTGGCTATACTTGGAGTGGTTACTGTCATCTTCGGAGAGATCTCTTTAAGGAGCTTCTTGTTGAAATGATCGGGATGCCCGTGGGATACAAGGACCATATCTGCGCTGATAGACTTTGCATCTTCCTCGCTGATATCATAGGGATCAATCAAGATCGTCCCTTTCGTACTCTTTATTGCAAAACCTGAGTAGTCGTTGAACCATGTGAGAGCAATGCTATCTTCATTCACTTCTTTTGAAATAAATTCATCAAAAATTGAGTTTTGCGGCATGTTTACTTCACCTCATACACAACTTTCTTTAAACTCAGTAATCTGCTTGGTAGATAATAATACTTTATATTCCTCTCCCAATAGTGCTGAATGAATCAGATCTCTATTAACGCCCATCCTCTCAAGAATCTTTGGCGAAGAGGGATCGCTATCCGCTGATATCGAGAGGAGCATATGCTCTGTGCTCAGGTACTCATCATTCATATTCTGAGCCTCATTCTGAGCAGCTTCAAGCACCTTATTCAATCGAGACGTAATATAAATATCATCATCCTTTGAGATCGTGCTCTGAGGCATACATGAAAGATGGCCATCGATCTCGTTTTTAATCTGGACGATATTTATGCCTATCATACTTAGGATAGCAGTTACTATTC
>JAXHTN010000339.1:0-1608 GCA_034190145.1 Halobacteriota archaeon
CGGTTTTGTTATTGAACATATCACTCACAACCTGCAGGAAAGCGTTCCAACAAATGATAGGTTCAATCTCTGAGAGTTTACCTTCCAAGTTTTGCAATTTCACTGTATTAATATTGGTTGAGGTTATTCGAAATACTCTGAAATGAGGTAGATGGCGGATGGGTTTTTATAAAAATTGATACACCTGAAAATAAACCTGTCCCGCAGCTAGCCAAAGAGATGGAAGAGTGGATAAGGGAAGAACTCTGGGTGTGGAAGTAAAGATAGAGGGGTAGTGAACTAAATGGCGGATTATGTCGATCTTGAAATGAGAATTGAGGATGAAAAGCCCACAATATCTCTTCTAAGAAAATTTTTAGAATGTTTTGATACACAGGAGATATGCAGTTTCTATGTTTATGGTTTCAATGATGATATTTTATTTGAAAAACAATATCCCAACTGGGAATACCTCTCCCTAGATGAGGTTTTTTCAATTTTATCAGAACACGACGATTGGAAATATATTGGATTGATTGTAAAATTTATGTAGTAGGATAGAAGAAATCAGTAGAATTCTGAGAGAGGGTGTGCGAGAGTAGATACTGTCAAGTGACAGATATGATATAGATCTGGTAAAAAATTATTATGAAGGGGGATAAAAATTTTGATGATTATTGGGAGAGTACAAATAAAAAACACGAAGGGTATAAGAAAGAAAATATAAAATTCCTCATGTTGCGTAATCAATATTCCGATGAATTCAAAATAAAATATGAAAAAGAGTTATATAAGGCTGTTTCTGAGATTATACCTGATCAACTGTTAAAAGATCTTGGTTTTGATCGTGATGGTTTAAAAAATAAAAAATTGGAGGGATTTTTATGGATATGAAGATCTCATATTCTCGATGGACATGATAGATATATTACTTTGAGGCAAGTGGGATGAGTAAGTTATCGATTATATATGGTCTATGCCATGGTTGAAGTGAGTTTTATGATTATCCTCCAAGAAACGGATAGTATCAAAGGATTTTTATATTCCAGGCCCAAATGACTCCTGCCATGAACAAGGTCCAAACGTTCTTTCTTATCCTCTATCTCGAACTTCGAAGGGCAGTCATGGGTGTAAAGTACTTTGCTGAGATTGATGTAACGGATAATTGCAATCTCAGATGTGGTCATTGCTACCATTTTAATGGTAAACAGGAGTTTGTAAAGGAGGAATTGCCCTTTAAAACCTGGAAGGAGCGGCTTGATAACCTCTATCAGGAAGGGGTGAGATTCCTTCTTCTCGTGGGGGGAGAACCTGCATTAAGAGAGGACGTTCTTATGTATGCAAATGAGCTATTCCCAATGATCTATGTAATCACAAATGGGACGATAGTGATTCCAAAGGAGTTTAACCATCTGCTCTTTGTCTCTATCGATGGATCTGAAGAGAGAAACGATATGATAAGGGGGAGAGGCACCTTCTCTAAGGTGATGAAGAATTATTCAGGTGAAAACCGTGTTGCGATAAATATGACTATCACAAAGGAGAATTATAAAGATCTCGAAGGCGTTGTCAAACTCGCAAGGGAGAATGGTTTCAGAGGTGTTGTCTGTAACATATGCTCTTCGGGAA
>JAXHTN010000034.1:0-12865 GCA_034190145.1 Halobacteriota archaeon
TCGCAAGCGAGCTCGGGAATTCTCGGGTAACTAACATGGTGATGTTCGGAGCATTTGTAGAGAAGAGTGATCTTGTATCTATTGATCTTCTTATGGAGAATCTTCTTGAGATTCTCGGAGCAAAAAAAGCAAAATTATTGGACGCGAATAAAGAGGCTATTCAAGTAGGCTTCAACTACAAGGGGGAATGAAATTGGCAGTCAAACAGCTCTCTATCAGTCTTGAGAATAAGCCGGGGATGCTCAGTTGGATAAGTGAGATGCTCGGTAAAGAGGGCGTGAATATCAGGGCAATCTCCGTTGCCGATACTTCGGATATAAGTACAGTGCGTTTTGTGGTAGACGATCCCGTAAAAGCTGTGAACATCCTCAAGACTAACAACCATACGGTCAAAGAGACAGACGTACTCGCCGTTGAGACACCGGATCATCCGGGTGGACTCGGTGCGGTACTAAAACCGATTAAAGCAGCAGATATTAATGTTCTTTACCTGTACCCATACCTCGGTAGAGCAAGCAATCAGGCAATTGTAATTCTCGGTGTTGACATGATAGATGAAGCAGAGAATGCCTTAAGAGAGAACTGGGTACACATGTTTGGTGATGAGATCTACAATATGTAGAGCCTCTTTTATTAGAAAATTTTATCAAAGCAAGAGATGTTAAGAAGATTAAAGGGGGTATATAATGGAACTTCAAGAGGCCATATTAAAAAGAAGGAGCATTAGAAGATTTACAGATTATTTCGTCACGGATGACGAGATAAGAGAGGTTATTGAGGCGGCAAGGTGGGCCCCGTCTTGGGCAAATACCCAAGTGTGGGAGTTCATTGTGGCAAGGGATAGGAAGATCATCGAAGATGTTGTATCTACTTACTCAGAGAAGAATCCTGCCAGGAAATGTTCAAATTCTGCATCGGTACTTATTGTTGCATGTGCGAAGAAGGGAGTTTCAGGTCACAAAAAGGGATCCGGACCGACGAAGTTTTCCGAATGGTTTATGTTTGATATCGGTATGGCTGTCCAGAATCTCATTCTTAAGGCCCATGAGATAGGGATAGGAAGCGTGGTTGTAGGTTTAATCGATCATAATGCATGTGCCAGAGTGCTGGATGTGCCGGATACTCACGAGGTTGTCGTGGTCATCCCATTAGGCAAATCAGGTGTTGAAGAAAAAGAAGGTCCTCCGAGAAAAGAGATAGAGAGCTTCGTATACAAGGACCGGTTTGGTGAGGCTTGGGCAAGTAGCCCAAAGTAGCCTATAATCAGGTTTACCAGCCTAATCTCTGGCACCGGATACCAATAACAAAGAATAAATTATATGACTTGTAACCTCTGTTTGGAAGGTACTAGGCGGGGGTAGCCGAGCTAGGTCAAAGGCGCAGGACTTAAGAGTATCACTAAGAGATCCTGTTCTGTAGAGATTCGTGGGTTCGAATCCCACCCCCCGCATTTTTTGCCGTAAAAAGTACAAATTGAGCATATGCACTCTTTTTTACCTTTAAGATTAGGTGTGTTGGGGGAAAGATATATAACTCATTTTAACTAAGATAGTTGTGAGAGAGGAAGGGCGACTGCCGGTAGCAATCTTTCCAAGATTGCAGCTGAGGAAAGTCCCCCCACCATCTGGACACACGAACACCGATTGGTGTAAGGCGAGAGTCTTGGCTCTGGCACAGAAACGATACCACCGCGTATATATGCAATGATACAGAAATGTTGAGGTCTTATGTTGGTGGGTGGAACGGCGAAACCTCGTGGGTGCAAGCGCAAACGGCAATAAAGGCGTCCAGACCATGCCCTTTGAACATGCGCTAAGATGAATGTCGCCATGAACAGAAGGGGGCTTACTCTCCTCACTTGATATATGAGAGATGAGAGGGGACAGATATCGATTGTTGCAAGCAGAGGGAATATTAATATAGATGGTGTATGTTAATAGTAGGTGGTATCATTAACAGCTTTAATTTGATAGCATCACTTGATGGCGTGGGAGAAACATGACATGGTCGAATACAAACTCGGCATAAGCGGATTGGACGACGCGATAGGGAATGTGAAGGGTGGATCCAACATAATGCTGATGGGCCCGCCTATGAGTAAAAAAGAGGTTATCATTAACAACATCGCATATCAAGGTCTGATTACGGGAGAATCCTCAATTTTTATAACTACAGGAGAGTCCGGTGAGAGTATAGTCAGTTGGTTCAAAGATAACGGGAAAGACATAAAAGATTATATTGACCGGCTTGGGGTAATAGATTGTGTTTCAAAGACTCTCGGGCTAAATGTAGAAGATACTGAATATATAAAAAGAATATCTTCACCTGTGAACTTGACCGGTATCAGTGTAGGTATAACTAACTTTTTTGAGGAGTTTTGGATGAAGAAGGGGATACAAAAATCCAGACTTTGCGTAGATTCACTCTCAACAATACTTATGTACTCAAACCTTCAGACCGTCTTCAGATTTCTTCATGTCCATACTAGGAGGATCAAGACTGCGGGAGCGCTTGGTGTTTATATAATCGAGAGTGGTATGCATGATGAGCAGACAATTACTACCTTAAAACAGCTTTTTGATGGAGTAATTGAGATCGAAGAGGAGAATGAATCATATTTCATAAGGAGCATTGGGCTGACACAGAAACCGACTAAGTGGTTTGAATATGTGGCAGATGGTGCCGAGATCGCCTTAAAGCACAAGGAGAGGTGATGATGATTGAGATCGGAATCCCAAAGATAGATGATTTCCTCAAAGGTGGATTGCCACTTGGGAAGTCACTTTTATATTATATTCATCCTGGTGTAGAAGGCGACATATTCGGCATGCAGACGCTTTATACAAACCTACAAAAAGGGTACAAATGCGTCTGCATAACTGCAACTGCAAGTCCTGACACTCTTCGAGAAAGATACAGAGAGTACGACTTTAATCTTGAAAAATACGATGATAATTTTGATATCATTGATGCATACTCAGCTCTGATCGGGGCAGATTCATCTGAAAAATATATTGTAAAAAACCCTGAAGATATAAAGAATATTGATAAGGTTATAAATGAAGCAATAGAAGACTCAAGAGGTGGACTCATTGTCCACGGCTCGCTCTCAAATATTATGGATATGTGTGGTGAGGAGGAGACACTCCAGTATATTGACGGTTGGAATAAAAACATGCTACTGTACGACAGCGTAGGGATCTATAATTTTACAGCATGGCCCTACTCTGATGATACAATTAAAAAGGTGAGAGATGAGTTCTTCAATGCTGTTGTGAAGGTCGGCGGGATTGCTGAAAAGGTGATATTCGGACAGTATTATTCAGTCTCGAAATCTGACTGGATCAATGGTAATCTGGGGCATTCAATTCTCTTCAAAATACTTAAACCAGGTGGCGTGAGAGCATACCTCCCAAAAATACTTGTAACCGGACCCTTCAACGCAGGAAAGTCAACATTCATTCAATCCCTTTCTACAAGGTCCGTATCGGTAGATAGATTTGGCACAACAGTGGCACTAGATCACGGTCACGTAGAACATAATGGTTTCTCAGCAGACATATTCGGAACTCCGGGTCAGGAGAGATTTGATCCTATTCTCAAGACACTTGGTGGCGAAGCAATGGGTGTATTTCTTGTAATAGATTCGACTAAACCGGAAGAGTGTGAAAGGGCAAAGCAGATGCTTGAAATTACTCAAACTTTTGGACTACCTTCTGTAATTGTTGCAAACAAACAGGATGGTGATGGTGCATTAAGTATCGGTGAGTTGAAGGAAGAGATGTCAATTCTTGATGAACAGATACCCATAATACCAGTCGTTGCAAAGGATGGAAATGGCGTTATTGAAGCGTTTGAGATGCTTATTGATAGGATTATGGTGAGGTTATGAGTACAGTAAAAGAGATGCTTGAAAAGCTACTGGATGACCTCAAGATGATTGGTAATATCGAAGCTTCAGCCATCGTTTCACGCGATGGGCTCCTCATGTCATCTGATATCCCCGGTGGCGTTCATGCGGAGACGTTTGCTGCAATGAATGCGACTATGATGGGCGCGGCAGAGACGGCGATCTCAGAGCTAAATAAGGGTGTCCCCGACAGAATCATAATCGAATCAAAAGAAGCAAAGGTAATTGTAACCGGTGCAGGTCAAAAGGCGCTATTGGTCGTTATGTCGAGGCCAGAAGCAGGTCTAGGATTGATACTGGTTGAGATGGAAAAAGTAACCGAGAAGATTAAGGGGCTATTGTAAAGGTTTATCCTCGTACAATTTATCAACATTTATAAAAAATGAAGCATATGATGGGAAAGGATGAATAAGAGCGTTGATGTAACAGAAAAGTTTTTTTCGCAATTTTGGTACGATTCCGACAAGGGCATGATTATAAGTAATACGATAAAGGGTAGGTATGTCGTCACCCCTCACAGATTTCTGCATATAGTGACGGATGAGTATAAGAAAGTTGCAGGAAAAGGGGCAACTGCAATTCTTTATGCGATGGGTTTTGAGACAGGCGTCAAGATAGGAGGAGCCATCACACATCAGTTCAAGATACGAGATATAAAAAAATATGATAAAGCCATCTCTTCATTTTCGGGTCCCATCCATGGTGCAGTAAATTTCTTTTTAGATTACTTCAAGTGGGCGACGCTTCTCAGTCTCGATATCAATCTCGAAAAGATGGAGATTATAATCAAACTGTCAGATCACGTATTCTCAAGATATCAGGAAGGTCAAGAAGAGTCCTATTGTGATTGGATTAGGGGTTGGATTGCGGGGTTGTTCACTGTCCTTATTGAAGAAGATATGTCATGCCTTGAGAGAAAGTGCAAAACTCTTGGAGCGTCGTGCTGTGAATTTAGGGTTGGTAGAAAGGAGGAGATGTTACTTGGCCAAGACTGATGTTAACAAGAGAATCTTCGATATATACGGAGATTACGCCATATTTCACCCCGACCTTTTGATAGTTAACCGTAAAGTCTCTGAGAGTATCATCGGTTCTCTTTCAAAGACTATAGATTATAACATTGGAAAACGTATTGGAAAAATGGTAGCAGAGGAATGTCTGAAACTTCATGTGGCAAATCCAATAATTACTTCTTTTGAGATAATTGAATACAGTGGGTGGGGAAAGATTAATATAGACTTTGATAATGGTATCATAAGGATTTACAATTCACTCATCTCGAAATATTATATTAGACATGAGGGTACATCTGAAGACGCTGTTGACGACATTATAAGGGGAATAATAGCCTCCATTTTCGAAGAAATTGAGGGGAAAGAGTGCAAAGTACGGGAAACCAAGTGTATTGCCCAAGGCGACGAATATTGCGAATTTGAGGTAATTTTCAGTGGTTTAAGTGAATGAAATAGTAAAGTTTATAATATGTGTGTTCTTTGATTTAGGATACATTAGAAAAGAATGGGCGGGTTACATAGGTTAAAATGACAACGACTAAAGAGATGCTTGAAAAGCTTTTGGACGATCTCAAGAGGGTTGGGAATATTGAAGCTTCTGCTATCGTTTCACGCGACGGCCTACTTATGTCATCTGATATTCCAGGTGGTGTTCATGCGGAGACGTTTGCTGCAATGAATGCGACTATGATGGGCGCGGCAGAGACGGCGATCTCAGAGCTAAATAAGGGCATCCCCGACAGAATCATAATCGAATCAAAAGAAGCGAAGGTAATTGTAACTGGTGCCGGTTCGAAGGCGCTATTGGTCGTTATGTCGAGACCAGAAGCAGGTCTAGGATTGATACTGGTTGAGATGGAAAAAGTAACAGAGAAGATTAAGGGACTGCTTTAAAAAGGCCAATAAGCCCCTATTTTTAATCCACAAATTTATATATCAATAGTGGTATAGGTTCCTTTGGGCTTTGACTACCTGATTAGATAGTTATAACAAGCCATTATTTGATACATCAATGATAATAGCAATTCGATGTATCTACTAGGTGAGATATGCCAACGATTGTTGAGATGTTGGAAAAGATCTTATTGGATCTTAAGATGACAGGGGAGATAAATGGGTGCGCTATTGTCTCAAGAGATGGGCTACTAATGGCCTCGGATATTCCAAAAGAAGTGGATGGAGGAACATTTGCTGCTATGAGCGCAACTATGCTTGGTACAGCCGAGACAGCCGCATCAGAGTTAGTTGAAGGGGCACCCGATAAGGTTATTGTCGAATCTCCCGGGGGCAAGATTATTATCTCTGGTGCAGGTTCCAATGCCCTTATTGTCTGCACAACACCCTCAGAAGCGAAGCTTGGATTGGTACTTGTTGAGATGGCGCGTACTTCGCAGAAGGTAAAAAATGTGTTGTTATAGGTGATATTGTTGATAGAAACAGGAATTGTACATCTTGATAGAAGTCTTGGTGGTGGCATACCTGGTGGGAACACACTTCTTTACTACATTCAGCCCGGAATCGAAGGTGAAGTATTTGGTATGCAGACACTATTTCACAACCTTATAAAAGGTTACAAAGGGATCTTTATCACATCTTCTGCGCATCCTTCTGCAATGAGGGAATATTTTCAAGGTTTTGGATGGGATGTAGAGAAATATAAGGATAGATTTGCAATGGTTGATGCATACTCTGCTCTTGTGGGCGCGGATTCGTCTGAGAGGTACGTAGTGGAATATCCCGAAGATATCAACAACGTCAATGAGACGATAATAGATGCAATGGAACATTTTCCAGGCGATGTAATTGTGTGCGGTTCACTCTCCACAATCATGGACTTATGTGGTGAAAGGGAGACACTTAGATGTGTAGAGAACTGGAATAAGATCATCTGTGTCAATGACAGTGTTGGAATCTATAATTTTACTGCGTGGCCTTACACAGGAGAGACATTAAAGAGGATAAGTGACGAATATTTCAATGCGACAATAAAGGTCGGGGGAATAGCTGAGAGGATCATATTTGGGCAGTATTATGGTGTGCCAAAGGTAGATTGGACCGATACCACAATAGAATCCGTTCTCTTCAGAATATACCGTCCTGGCGGTGTCAAGGTATACCTTCCGAAGATACTTGTGACCGGGCCCTTCAACGCGGGGAAATCTTCATTTATTCGTTCACTCTCAACCAGATCGGTATCTGTAGATCGATTCGGCACCACCGTTGCAATGGATCATGGTCATGTGGACCATATGGGTTTCTCAGCCGAAATATTCGGAACTCCCGGTCAAGATAGATTTGATCCGATTCTTAAAACATTAGGTGGCGAGGCAATGGGCGTTTTTCTAATTTTAGATTCAACAAAACCCAGTGAATTTTCCCGCGCAAAAAATATGCTAGATATAGCAAAGACTTTTAGTCTACCCTCAGTAATTGTTGCAAACAAACAGGATTTACCAGATGCGTTGAGTGTGGACGAAATAAGAATGCATATGAAGCTTCCTGAAGATACCCCTATTGCACCAACTGTTTCAAAGGCAAGGGAAGAAAAAGGGGTAAAGGAAGCATTTGAGATGCTTATAGATCGTATTATGGGAGGGTTATGAGTACATTAAAAGAGATACTTGAAAAGCTTCTGGATGACCTCAAGAGGATAGGAAATATCGAAGCTTCAGCCATTGTTTCTCGCGATGGGCTCCTCATGTCATCTGATATTCCAGGTGGTGTTCATGCGGAGACTTTTGCTGCAATGAATGCGACTATGATGGGTGCGGCAGAGACGGCCATTTCAGAGCTTAATAGGGGCGTCCCCGATAGAATCATAATAGAGTCACAAGAAGCAAAAGTAATAGTCACTGGTGCAGGTCCAAAGGCGTTATTGGTCGTTATGTCGAGGGCAGAAGCGGGTCTAGGATTGATATTGATCGAGATGGATAAGGTAGCAAAGAAACTTGAAGAGGTGCTATAGATGAATGAATTGAAAAAGTCGATCCCCTTTTTTGATAGAGATAAAGTGTCAAAACACATCCAAATAGGGGGAGTACCGCATTCTCTGATCGATAATAGGACAATTGCAGAGTTATACCTTGTTCTGATTGGATCAATAGGAAAAGAGATGACCAGGAGGTTTTTTTACGATTCATCCAAGAAAGCGGCGTTTAATCTTCAAAAGACAATGATTGAGACTTCAAACGCTCAGACAAATGATAGAGAGGAGATAGTGAAAAGAATATCTAAGTTACCATTTTACTTATCAAGCTATGGGTATGGGACAGGCGTCACGTTAAAATCCGATGTTAAATCCGGTAAGTTTGTTTTCAGAATGGAACATTCGTTTATTGCTGATGAGTTGAAGGATAGAGGTTTAACAAATCCAACATGTTCATTCATTGCAGGCATCTTTGCGGGTCTTGCTGAAGCGTGGACCGGAGAGGAATACTCTTGTAGAGAGATACATTGTGCCTCAAATGGATACCCATTCTGCGACTTTGAACTCTTCCCAGGATCACTTACGGATAGATTCTTTGGAGAGATCGAGAATATTAAGGATGTCCTCACGAAACTGGATGAAGCCGTGGAATCGATGCAAGTATCCATTCAGAATAAAAAGACGTAGAGTTAAAAGTCGAACAAAGACTTCTGAGGGGCCTCATAGTTTGGAAGTTCGATGGTGCCATACATACCTCCACCACCCGGACGTAATATTATCTTATCATCTCTGAAGGCCTGTATAGATTCAGCTATCCTCAAGTCTACATTCATATCATTTGTGGATGCATGAAGAAGGACAGTTGCCTCATCTTGATATTCACTTACAAGCAAATCCCAATTCCTTTGAACTGTCTTTGAACCAGAAGAGAGATCGAGTGCCATGGCAATTATTTCCGCAAGAGGTATAAGATGAATATATGGTGGTCTTTCATGTGGATGTTGAGTCTCGCACCCATTTGAGATTTCACATACTCTGTCACGAACACCTTTTACAATCTTTCCCCCACAAGAGCAAATAAAGTGGGCCTTTAATGAGTCTTCTAAAGTATAGTGCTTATAACATCTACAGCAAGCAGTCTCGTTGTATTTACCTTCTTCAGGGGGCATTCCAACATTAAGAGTCGGTTTTCTACCGGACTCACTCTTAATTGATCTTGATACCTCTTCAAAGCTATAGCTTTCTATCTTCAGTACGTTAAACTCCCTCCCAAGGCGAATTGGCCATGGTGAGTGAGCATCAGAGTTTGAGAGAAATGTCATGCTTCTAAGTTCGCTTATCATATCAGCATATTGAGAATCCGCGCTCAAGCCTAATTCGATGAAAGATACGTAATCTCGCAAGTCCTTATAACATTCACCAAGTGAATCATAGTGGCCGAATAGAGAAGTCCACGGTGTGAAAGCGTGGGCAGGACCTATTAATGCAGAAACGTCCCTTGCATGCTCTGCAATTCCTTCCCCATCAAGATCGATCCTGGGTCTGCCGTCGGAGCTAATATTACTTGAGTGCCTCTTAAATTGGTCGTATAGCTCCTCTGCTTTTGATATCGAAGGGATAATCAGTAAGTGATGTACTCGATTTATATCCTCAACCTCAACTGTCAGAACGAATCTTGTATCACCATATCTGTAAGTCCCATCTGCCCCTTCAAGAGTTCTTATTTCCGACAGCCATTTCGGGTGAAGACAGTCACCGGTTCCGAGAAGTTTGATGCCTTTCTTTTGAGATTCTCTTGCTAGTGTCGGTAGATCCATACTTGGTGAAGTAGCAGCAGAATATCTGGAATGAATGTGCAGATCAGTAGCTACTTCAAAAAGGTCCACTCTAACACGTCTTATCGTATATACCCAAGATCCTCTTTACCCATGAGATCTTTTGGCGTCTGCATCATCTCCATCTCACGTATCTTTGCGACGATCTTCTCCATATCTTTTGCCCTCTCTTCAAGTGCTTGCATATCGATCTCGATATCAAGTGCTTTTGATATTACGGTCAAAACCGCCTGAGCGCTCTTGGGATCAACAAGATATCCGGAAGTCACACCCATGAGGCATGCACCCTCGATGTTACGCCTCTTGGCCATTCCTAGAAGAAGGCCCGATACGCCTACTATCCCACCTCCGGGCTCATCCTCTCTGAATTCGACACCGTAACCCTTTATCTCTTCAATGAGATTGGTATCATTGACAGCCCCTAGTACGACCTGATCGTCAACCAGCTGGCCAATACCATACCCTCCCAGTGTATATATTCGCTTGACCTTGTACTTCTCTGCCACATCGAGGAATGCATCAGTAAGCATATAGTGTCCGATGTTTGTTGCGCTCTGATAGTCACCGACAAGCATCAGTAGATCTACATTTTTTGAACTCCATGCATAGATCTCGTTCTTGACGAGTCGCACCGATCCGTCTGCCATAACTAAAACCTGCGGAGGGAAATGTGTGGAATAGACATCCACTATCTTCACAGCATCTAACTCTTCAATCATATGCTCTGCAACAAGTTTACCAACATGACCGACACCTGGAAGACCTTCAATCATTATCGGTTTCTTTAACGACAAATTATTTACCGTAACAACTTCAACGTCTTTCATAATATATCAACTCCTTCTTCATCCTTCTTCTGTACTCTCCATACTTGTCTTCTTTTGAGAACCTTGGTGGGCTTGGGTTGCTCAAATATCCGCAACATTTCGGGCATACATCTTTAAGCGTGTAAAGGTTGCAGATGTCACATCTTTTAAATCTGGATCTCATCTTTTCTGAATATTATGTCTGTGGAACTCCCCAATACCGCCATGTTTTTTTATGACTTTGACTGCAGATTCCCCTGCTGCACGAAGTGCGTTCTCTGCACTCTTGTAATCCGGTGCTATAACATGGATCCTATATGTTGGGGCGCCGACATAAGTTGCCTCAATATTTACCTTTTCATCTTTCACTCTAATTGCGGCCTTCAATGCCTTTTTTATGCAGCCTATTCCATCTGCTTCGGGACATGTTAGGTCCACATAACCAGATATTTCGACTTGAGGCATCTTTATATTTTCTACGGCAACTTCAAATATCTTTATTGCAATCTCTTCTTCTATACCGCTCTCTACGAGTGCCTCATACCCGTTCAAAGCAGCATCTTCAAAACCCGGGTAGATGCTACCATAAACACTATAAATTTGATCGTACAGATGATTCATTTTAGCATGCTCGATTCCTGTTGAGGAAGCAACAAAACTCATCCATTTCTTGGCTTTCTGCTCGTTCTTCCAATCTTGGATCTTATCTCTCCTCTGATGCTCATTCACATCCTTTAAAGAAAGATCTATGTGTGCTTTTGCAGGATCAACATTAAAGACTTTGCATACTATCTTCTGGCCTTCACGTATATGATTTCTTATATACTTAACCCAACCCGACGCGACTTCTGAGATATGGATGAAACCTTCTTTGTCACCATATTCATCAAGTGCGACAAACGCACCAAAGTCCAGTACCTTCTTGACTGTGCATACAACCAGCTCTCCCACTTCAGGCCATCTCTTATCCTGCATTTTTCGCTCTTTATTCCAATACTTCGAGTATCTGAGTCTTAATATTCGTCTTGCCGCCAGTTGGTTCCGCTAGAGTACGTCCGCAAACCAGACACTCAATTAGTGTACTGGCATTACCGAATATAACCTGTTCATTGCCACAGTCGTTGCATTTGACCTTCAAAAACCTGCTTTTTGGATTCACACTTTCAGCCTGTCCTACCATTCAGTCCACCAACTCAAACTTAGATACTCTAAAACCTTTTCTCAGATGTGCCTTTTTACATTCACCACATCTATATACAACGTTAACCTTCTTTGTGGGCTTATCCCCACCGGGAACTTTCGAGAACTTTCCTGAGTTTCCTATACCGGTCTGCCTATGTTTCTGTCTTGTTATCCGAGTCATGGACGATGCTCTTCCTTTCTTTACCTTTTCAACACCATGAACCGTATGCTTTTTGCAGTAAGGGCAGTGTGTCCGTATATTCTTTGGCATCTTCATTTACTTCAACCTTCATTAAAAAATTAAAAAACAAAAGAAAAGATGCAGAACAAAAATCTGCATCTTTTAAGAGTCTTATGGAAGAATTACAGATGCGGTGCCTACAATTACCGTCTTCTGTATTCTAAACTTATCATCTCCCTCTGTTATATACTCATCGCCTTCCTTGAAGTAACCTTTTTCTTCCTTCTCAGGAGTAACAAGGGTCTTTGACTCTTGCCATACATCAAGGTCCACAATCTTTTTTCCGTCTTCTTCGTACTTCTTTGTGATCTTTCCTTTGCTGATCAACATATCATCCGGTCGCCCCATACTTCTCATCTGGACATCGATCATCTTGACCATTCCATCCGGTCCTGCCCAGTCTGCAAGCATATGATTTACATGAGCCATGTTGAAAAGACCATGAGATATTACATCTCCAAGGCCTGCCTTCTCTGCTACTGCAGGGGTTGTATGAATCGGGTTCACATCTCCGGAGGCTTTGGCATACTTTTTTAGTTGATCCCTTGTGGTAGGACCTTTCTCAAGACTTATCTCATCACCAACATTTATTGCATCAAAATTGCCTACTTCCATTAAAGTCACCTCCTTAGAAACCACCAGGTCTTATTCCTGCTGTAAACTCTGCAACAGTCGCCTTCTCCCCATCCTGGTTCACAAACGTGGACCTAAGAATGATCCAAAGCATCTTGTTCTTCTCATAGACATCAACTATCTCGGAATCTGACTGAAGAACATCTCCCGGTCTGATGGGTGCATAGTATTCGTACTTCTGTCCGGTGTGTAGTAACTTGCTGAAGTTCTTAATAAGTCCTTGAACTGTTGCAAGACTTGTAAGCCCGGATATTGCATAGGCAGCTGCAAACTCTGGTGGGGCTACAGGGCCACCCTCTACATTCTCATCCACATATCT
>JAXHTN010000340.1:0-1590 GCA_034190145.1 Halobacteriota archaeon
ATGGGCCTGATCTTCTGCAGATTCTATTCTTGGTAAACCGACTGCGTAAATCGCACCTATTGTGCTTGTAACAATGACTAGTAAAAGCATCATAGCCACCATTGGGCTAACTGCATCATCCCTCTTAACAAATCTCTTCATCTGCCAACCCCTCAGTTAAATAAGCATATCTATATCTCATCTATCAAATACCTTTTCACCATATCTTCCGAAAGACACTTAATATTATTGGTAATTCCGATGTTATATCAAATTGTGTATATATATTAAAAAACCAAAATAATCCTTTGTCATAGTAAAGCTCATATCTCATTAAATATGATGGACAAGGTATAAATGGGAACTGAAGTCCAAAGAAAAGTGATAGAGATACTCCGAATAGTGAGTGAATGTGATGAGCCGATAGGTGCACGAATCATCGCTGATGAATTACAAAAGAGGGGTTATGATATACAAGAGAGGGCTGTCCGTTATCATCTCAGGACGCTAGACAGGCTTGGTTTCACTGAAAAACATGGCTACTCCGGAAGAACAATCACAGATCTTGGCTTAAATGAACTTCAAGACGCTCTTGTAGAGGATAGGCTGGGTTTTGTCATATCAGGAATAGAGGAGCTGATTTTTCTCACATCTTTCGACCCTTTTAAAGGTGAGGGTGACGTTATTGTAAATGTCTCTATGATTGATAAGTCACGTTTTGATGAGACACTTGGTTTACTCACTGAAGTCGCAAAAAAGGGCTATACTGTAAGCCCTCTCATCAAGATAATTGATGAGGGTGAACGGATAGGCGATCTCAAGGTAGTGAGTGGTAACGTAGGGATCGCAACAGTTTGCGCTATCACAATCGACGGTATGCTGATGAAATGTGGCGTCCCCCTCGAGATCGAGTATGGAGGAACACTTCAAATAAATGATGGAGTTCCAACAAAGTTTGTTGACCTTATTGGATATGCGGGAACATCTCTTGATCCGATCGAGGCATTCATCTCAAGAGGGATGACTTCTGTATCTGCAGTTCTGGAAACCGGTGAAGGGATATTATTGGCCAACTATAGAAAGATACCTCTTGTCGCCGTTGAGAGGGCAAATGAGATAATATGTGCGGCAAAAGAATCAAATATTGGTGGTGTCATCGGAGTCTTTGAAGATAGTGCACTTGGAATTCCAGTCGAATCCGATAGGGCCGGTATTCCAATGTTTGTAGGGGTTAACGGACTTGCTGCTGCTGAGGAGGTCGGCGTTAGGACTGAGACTAAGGCCATATCAGCACTGATCGATTATAAAGATATGCGAGGTATTTAAAAAGTAACAATTTGAGATGAATGGGCTTTGCGAAGAATTACACCGTTCGGTGGATAATCTTACAGCATCACATCACGTTATTGCTGCATCCTCGGAGTTCTTCAGCTTACAAATCTATGAATCTTATGTGATAAGAGAGATTTGATTACAAAAACAGTACACAGTTATCAATTTTTTATCCGGGACCTGATGTGTATATTCCTTTTATTTTCTATTTTTGCAAATTACCAGCTGCGGTTACTTCAATCAATAATTATTACTTCAGAGGCCGTATGATACTCGATC
>JAXHTN010000341.1:0-1562 GCA_034190145.1 Halobacteriota archaeon
AACCTTCTCCATCATCTTTTTAGGGTCATAGGTGTACGTCTTTTCCGTAGCGACCGGAATCTTAGCAGCGCCCTTCCAGCGCTCTTCGTCTTCCGATAATTGTTTATCTTCTTCTCCCATGTTTAAGCACCTATCTGTTTACCAACTGCTTTTATCATGTTTAAATATATTTAAACGTTTCTATTCCAACAATCTTATTTAATATCGAAATCGTAGATACCCATTATGAAAATACTACTCATCAATCCTCCATGGTACAGATTCTTCGGAAAGGCTTTTACTGCACATCCTATAGGTCTTTGTTATATCGCTGCTCTTCTTGAAGTGAAGGGCTACGATGTCTCTGTCTACAACTCTGATTATAACAAAAGAAAGTCTGGCGAGCTTATCATGGGCGATATCGCGAGTATGGAATCTTATGAGATGTATCCTCTTATTCTCGATGACATGGATCACCCATTATGGAAGGAGATCAGCTCGGTAATTGCTTCACAGTCACCGGATATAGTTGGTATATCTTCAATGACAGGGCAGTATGGTCCTGCTCAAAATATTGCAAGGATCGTTAAGGGGCAGGATAAGGATATTCCAGTAATCTTTGGTGGAGTGCATCCGACAGTTCTTCCTGATGAGACGCTAGCTAATGATGAAGTAGACGTCGTTGTAAGGGGGGAAGGGGAGTATTCTTTCCTTGAAGTCGTAGAGAAGATTTCATCCGGCGGATCGTTTGATGATGTTCTTGGAATCTCCTTCAAGAATGGCGATGATCAGATCCATAATAAGGTCAGGCCACTTATTGAAGATCTCGACGATCTCCCATTTCCTGCAAGACACCTACTACTTGAGAAAGAGACTTATCCACCCTTTGCATTCGGAAATATAATTGCAAGTAGAGGTTGTCCATACAATTGTATCTTCTGTGAACCATATCAGGTCTGGACCAAGAAGGTGAGGTATAGATCACCAGAGAACGTAATTGAAGAGATAAAGCAGGTGCAAAAAGAGTATAACACCAACTTCTTCTACTTCAACGATGCGGACTTTCTTATAAAAAAGAGGTATGTAAGTGAGGTCTGTGACCTTATTGACAAGGAAGGACTGATCATAGATTGGTGCTGTGAAGCCCGTGCGGGAGAATTGGACGACAAGATTGCAAAGAAGATGATGCTCTCAGGATGTGACCATGTCTATGTCGGTGTTGAATCTGGTGATGAGGAGATGCTGAAGAGGATAAAGAAAGGAACCACTATCGAAGAGATACGAGATACGAGAAGAGTGCTTCTCGAAAATGCCATAGGATTCAATGGGATGTTTCTCATTGGTTTTCCATGGGAGACAGAAGAAGCAGTGCGAAAGACGATCTCTTTTATGCAGGAGCTGGATCCTGACTTTGCAAGTTTCAATTGTGTGGCCCCATACCCCGGAACTGAATTGAACGAGATGTACTCTTCAAATGAGATCATCAAGAATATCGATTGGAGGTACTTCTTCCATCAGAGACCACGATTGGAACTAAATGAAAATATGACTGAAGATGAAGCAATGGAGCTGATAAAAGATGT
>JAXHTN010000342.1:0-1560 GCA_034190145.1 Halobacteriota archaeon
TTGAGGACGTTATGATGAGTGAAGGAGAGAAAGTGAACGGACTGGTCATCAACTGGAGTGCCGTTGAGATGGCAAAACTACATGTCGATCCGATAACGATAAGGGCCAAATACGTCGTCGATGCCACAGGACATGCGGCAGAGATAGCAAATATCATTGAGAGAAAGAGTGGATGTAAACTGAATACACCTACTGGTGGGGTTGTTGGGGAGAAGCCGATGCATGCTGAGATCGGAGAGAAGATGATACTTGAGAATACCAAAGAGATATTCCCCGGAGTATTTGCAGCGGGGATGTGTTGCAATGCTGTCTTTGGTGAACCCAGAATGGGCCCGATATTCGGCGGAATGCTAATGAGCGGAAAGAAGGTTTCAGAGCTGATACTTGAGAATATATAATGGCTTATAGGTGCGTTTTCTTTAAATTCTCGTTAGATTTTTCAATCGATCATAAAAAAACACAATTTTTATAATATTATGAAACGGAGTATATTATAGGTAAAGAAGATGTCAAAAGTGTCAACTGATGAGAACAGCATAAGGGATACGATCAGAGTATACCTATTGGATGGCTTGAAGAAGGGTAGGCGCTATTTTAAGTCAAAATACATTGCCAAGGACCTGGGGCTAAGTTCTAAAGAGGTCGGTACAAACCTGGGAATTCTTTCGGAAGAGTGTGAGGAGCTCAATATCGAGAAATGGGGATACTCCAAGAGCACAACCTGGAAAGTTGAATTGAAACCATCTGCATAATCATTTTTTCGGTTGAATAGATCATTATGATATTAAATAGTTGTAAAGGACTCACATCATCCCAAATATTATGACAACCACAACTACCAGGACTAAAAGGACCAGCCTCTGAGTTCTCCTGGTAGATTTAAACCTTTTCTCACAAGCATCTGAACAGAAGACATCCTCGGTATTAATGGAACTTCCACAGACGTAGCAATGTCTATGTGACGGTATCAAACCTACTTTCTTATCCATTTATAAAACATTTTTGAGGATTCATATAAATAAGTTTTCAAGTTAAGTTTTTTATGAATTTTTAAACATTGAACCAATTTCAAATCATTTGCATTCAATACCCTTATAACAAATTACCATAATTTGAGGGAACTTCATGAAATTTGAAGAATATCAGAGGAGGAATGAAAAGCTTATCAAACCTGTTAATCCGTTACCTGCTCATACTTACAAGACCAAGACCAGATGATAGAGCCACACTCAATGGCATCTTTTTCGTCCTGACAAAAGGATGTAAATGGGGGATATGCCAGGGAAATATGAATCATACGTTACTGCATGGAGAAGAATGAAAAGATGATCATGAGGGTTTTGGGATGGGTTTTGATAGTCATCTCATTTAAGTTTCCTCTTTTGGTTCATCTTCTAATTTATCACCTTCAGACTCCACTTCCTTCTTTGTTGGAAGATCAATTTTCAGCTGTTTTGCAATAACCACAAAGATTTCTTGTGTTTCTTTATTTAATCCATCGTTCCATGCACCAGTAACACGATTTTCGAAATCAGTCTTCGATTCTTGTGGACATTTATT
>JAXHTN010000343.1:0-1551 GCA_034190145.1 Halobacteriota archaeon
TATTCTGTGTCTTTTCATTGATCCCATTTGTAAAGAGTCTTAATGGGGTGTTGAAGTACGATATTAGAATATTGGATATATCTGAAGATGTTTATGAAGAAATTGAAAATAGGAGAACTGAAAGGGTAAAAAACATAATCACGGAATTGAATAAGATTGGCAAAGGCGCAGTTAGAGATCATCGTGAAGATGTATTACCTGACATATTAGACCTGCTATCAGAAATAGGCAAAAAAACCGCCTCAATTGGATATGCCAATACAACGTCCCTTGTTATAGAGGGACTTAAGGAAATTGGAATCGAGTGTATTGAAAATGGATTTTGGTATGATAAAAAACTTATTCCGAGAGAGATCCCGGAGATTGCAATTCTTGGACTAAATGATATCGGGGTTTTGGTTGCAGAATATGACCAAAAGAACTCTCAAAATAAGTTCCGAGGCGTAATTTCTTCAGTTGTAGATGGATTAAAAAATCTTGGGGTTGAATCATCCAAGAATCAATTAAATAGAACAACAATAAAAGCATTTTCATCATTAAAAAATATAATTATAGCGTTAAAAGATAACAAAGAGCTAAGTGCTAAACGTAATAGAATTATTGCGGTGGGAGAGGTTTGGTGTTTAGGTGTTTTCATAACAAAATATATAGATGGAAGAATTGATTTTGTAATCCAAAATCTAAAAGAGATAGAAGAGGTAGTTGGAGTGGAAACGATGATGAATCGGAGGGATAATTGTGTAAACGATTATCCTGACTTAAAATCATCCCTCGAAGAATTTAAGAAAAGATATGATGACTACAATGCTCAATCAATCTAATGAAAACAGATATTTGGTTGCAAAAAATGCCCTTTAGGGCTAACTTCACTTTAAACTTCAAAGAAAAATATTAGTGGTATGAAACCTAAATCAAATTTTGAGATGAGATATAAGAAGTATTTCTATTACAAGGGAGTATTCATAGCGCCTTATGTTCTTCGAGTGGTATCAACTGTTCTTCTCATCATGGCTATATGGGAAAGAGATCTGGTAGGAGTTATTGCCTGCGTTTTAACGATAATTGTGAGCTTTATCCCCACTGTTCTTGAAAGAGACTTTAAGATAACACTTCCATGGTCTCTTGATCTTCTAATGGCTTCGGCCTTGCTTTTACACGTCGGTGGAAATACTCTGAAGGCCTACTATCTGATCCCCGGGTATGATACAATCACTCACTTCGTCTCATCCATCTTCATCAGTTTTCTCGCATTCGTTGTGATATTCATTCTCGACAAATACTGGGATGGGCTTCTTATGGACACTTATGCTCTTGCTTTTGTGGTTGTTATATTCACAATGGCAATGGGTGTTGTGTGGGAGTTATTCGAATGGGGAATCGATCTTCTCTTCGGAATCGAACTGCAATGGGGATTACAAGATACTATGAAAGATCTCCTTGTCGATACCGTTGCCGGGATAATAATGGCTGTCTTTGGGGTTTATCTGGTAAAAAGAGGTAGTTTTGATGAGATCACAAAGGAGTTTGGAGAGGATCTTGACCAAACTCTTA
>JAXHTN010000344.1:0-1537 GCA_034190145.1 Halobacteriota archaeon
GTGATCAAACACCGCGGCCCGGGACTCCGGGCCGCTTCCCATTGGGTGTCTGATAAGACGTGCACCCCGCGACGGCGAACTGAGAAAAAGGGATATAGAATCGAATACACCTGTGAACAAATGAAATAGCAAAAGGAGGTTGTAAATCTGGTATCAATCAAGATGATCTTGAGAGTTTTGAAATGAATTCAGGGAAAAATGACATCATTGGCCCGATAACTCCCAACACAATTAATGAACTAAAGAGGGACATATCAAAATATTACCTAAGCAGAAGATTCAAGTTGGATGTGATTAAATATTCATGTCAGTGAGTATAATACTCGATGAATAAAAATAAAAAAGAGGAGAGGAGTCCCCTAACCTCTCAATCAAGTCAGGTACTTGTTTGAAGCTCCTCTGAGTGCTAACTCTGCATCCTTCATAATCCGTTCTACAAGCTCGGCTGCTGTTGGCATATCATTTATGCGTTGTGCACATTCACCACCTGCAAAGAGCGCAGTTTCGCTATTTCCTTCGAAAGTGGCTGCAAATCCCTTCATCTCTGCCATCAGTACTCTAGTGGGAATCGTTGTAAGTGTATCAGGAATACCAGTAAATGTTCCGGGAGCATACGTTATAGTTGTCTGGCACATATTCTGAGATACCGGCGTCTTCAGGTATCTGGCAGGTCCGACCATGCCCCTTGCGCGAAGCGAACCTCGATCTTCAGTCTTCACGACCTGTTCTTTCCAAATATCTGCAAATTCACAGTCTTTTGTTGCAAGGAACCTGGTACCCATTTGAACGCCATCAGCACCGAGAGTCAGTGCAGCTGCAAGCGTTTTACCGTCACAGTATCCTCCAGCACCAATCACCGGAATATCGGGGAACTCTTCACAGACGGCAGGAAGCAGAACCATAGATGATATCGGCTCCCATGGTCCATGAAATCCTCCTTCTTGTCCGGAAGCGATCATAAAGTCAACTCCGGCCTTTGCCGCCCTCTTTGCATGCTTAATTGAAGGTAGAACGTGTCCCCACACCATCCCGGAGTCTCTGATCATGTCACTCACTTTGACAGGATCGCCGGCAGAGGTGATGATAATCTTGCCCCTCTCTGCCATCTCATCACTCTCTTCTCTCACTTCTTTTAATGTTTCAATCATCTTCTTTGACATTCCTCGAAGCTCTTCGGATACCATGATATTCGATCCGAAGATACCTTTTGATTCTCTTGTTAGATTTAGCGTGTTACGGTAGATGGCTTTATAAAGCTCAAGGGGGCTCTTTGCCTCCTTTGCCCCTGGTGTTGTCTGAATGAATATTTCATACATCTCCGGTGCCATGAGTTGACTGGCGAGTCCACTAGTACTTATTAACCCAACTGCCCCTGCATTAGATGCATTTGCACACATCTTGTTTGTACTGAACGGCCCCATGCCTGCCTGGATTATTGGGTACTTTACCCCAACTAATTCGGTAAATCTAGTTTTTATCATGGTTTATCATTCGGAATTATCATGAATCCCACGATAAGATTTTCGGTTTTAAACGA
>JAXHTN010000345.1:0-1528 GCA_034190145.1 Halobacteriota archaeon
CCCATGCCTGCCTGGATTATTGGGTACTTTACCCCAACTAATTCGGTAAATCTAGTTTTTATCATGGTTTATCATTCGGAATTATCATGAATCCCACGATAAGATTTTCGGTTTTAAACGAAAAAACCTAAAGAAAGAAAAATAAAAAAATAAAAAAAGAGAATTGATTGGCTTACTGTGGATATTTGCTAGCCAACATCTTGAGCTGTGCTTCTGCCTCACTCATTGTGCGCATAACAAGCTCTTCAGCAGTTGGCATATCATTAATCCTTTGTGCACATTCTCCACCGGTGTAGAGTGCCTTGTCCTCATCTCCGGCGAAGGTTGCAGCAAAACCTTTCATCTCAGCCATTACCACTCTTGCAGGAATAGACGTTATTGTATCAGGTACACCAGTAAATGTTCCCGGAGCGTACTTGATCGTCTCTTCACACATCTTCTCAGATACAGGCGTCTTAAGATATCTTGCTGGTCCGACAATACCCCTTGCCCTCAGTGTACATCTGTCACCAAGCTCGACAACCTTCTCTTTCCACATGTCTGCAAACTCACACTCTTTTGTTGCGAGGAACCTTGTACCCATCTGGATACCGTCAGCGCCCAATGCCAATGCCGCTGCGAGTGTTTTACCGTCACAGAACCCTCCTGCTGCAACAACTGGTGTGTCTGGGAACTCTTCACAGACTGCAGGAAGCAATGTCATCGATGAGATTGGCTCCCATGGACCATGGAATCCACCTTCTTGACCTGAAGCAATAATGAAATCAACACCGGCTTTAACCGATCTCTTGGCATGCTTGAGTGAGGGAACAACCTGACCCCAAACCATTCCTTTATCCTTTACAAGAGGTGCTATCTTAACAGGATCACCCGCGGAAGTGATTATAACCTTTCCACGCTCTTCGATCTCTTTACTCTCTTCCCTTACTTCAATCAGTGCCTCAATAAGCTTAATGGCCATACCACGCATCTCTTCAGAGACCATGATGTTTGATCCCCATATACCCTTCTTCTCCTTGGTACGCTCCGCCGTTGTGCGGTAAACCAGCTTGTACACATCAATTGGACTCTCTGCATCTTTTGCACCTGGTGTACTCTCAACGAATATCTTGTACATATCCGGTGCAATCAACTGACTTGTTATACCGCTTGTACTAATAAGTCCTATAGCTCCAGCATTTGCCGCTGCCGAACACAGCAGATTTGTACTGAAAGGCCCCATTCCTGCTTGAATTATGGGGTTCTTTATCCCCACTAATTCTGTAAATCTTGTTTTAATCATGGTTTATCAACTTTTTTCTTAATATTACTTGGTAGATAAGGCTTTCGGTTTTTTTAGGACTGATCGGAAAAGTTTAGTATTTCTGAAAAAAGGTTATCATGCGGCTATTTTGTGAACACCACTGAATTTGTTTTACCACCAAAAAGGAAATCCTTATATATTGAAAATCTAGTCTTATTCCTATAAAAACCATGGAGAGGTAGAAGACAATGGGAATATTAGATGGTAAAGTTGCAATAGTTACCG
>JAXHTN010000035.1:0-12856 GCA_034190145.1 Halobacteriota archaeon
CAAGAATTGAAGACTTGCGAATAGCGGCCCTAAATTCTCTTCCGTAAATCTTTGAAGATTTCTTTAAAAGCTCTCTTACACTCCCTGCCTCAATTACAAACTCCTTCTCATTTGTGATATCCCGAAGGCTTGAGAAGACTTTAACCGTGACCATCAAACCTTTATCCCTAGCCTTTCAAGCGTGTCCATTTGAGGTATGCCATCCTCAGTCCACCCCCTAAGCTCATAATACCTGGGAAGCATCATGTCAAGTGGACCTTTTACCCTCTCTGCAAGAGTATCATCCTCATTTGTTATACCCTCGCGTACGTTGTATCTTCGTTCCATGTTGAAGACCCTCTCACCCACCTTTAGAAGATCGGAGAAGCTATATTTTTCACCTGTCACATCGGAGAGCAGTTTCTCGGAGACTGTGATCTGGAGTGGTATACGAGTCTTGAGTAAGAGTGATATAATAGGTCCCGAGCGTAGCAGAATCGATGATATGGCCTTATTCATTGCACCGGAGGGTTTTATCCTGTATATAATATTCGGGAATAAGGAGAACATTGTGAATACACAAACACAAAGGCAATTGAATGAATCGAATAGGTTCTGAAACATAACAGTCAGCTCTGGTTTTGCCTTGATGCTTAAGGGATCTGCAACAAGTGGCCCCATTGCCTCCAGGGCAATCACGTATCCACCCATGTGACATCCACCCCTGTTAGTAGTCGCGTAGGATAAGCCCTGACCGACACAAAATGAGGGGTTATATCCGGGAAGCTCAAGCCCCTTAGATTGTATTGCATACTCTTTCCCGCCGTACTTTAGAGAGAGCGCCCTAACACCGTCAGCAAGGTCATTACCTAGGCCTTTACGGTATGCAATATCTCTTAGAATTTCTGAGATGTTCTCAGTACTTCCGAAAGAAAGTTCGGTGGCAAGTAAACCGTTTTCTGCCAGTTCCATCGCAAATGCTATTGTTTGTGCGGATGAAATTGTGTCCATACCCATCTGATCACAGATGTAGTTCCATTCGATGATCTTATCCATATCATCAATATCTAGGTTTGCTCCGAAGAGTGCAAGAGTCTCATATTCGGGTCCCTTTATATCCCTATCTTCGTACTTCACAACCCTCCCACATTTTATCGAGCATGCAGAGCAACCGGAACTCTTTACAAGATACTTCTCAGTTAGGCGCTCTCCACTTATCGACTCTGCATCTTTGAAACTTCCCAACTTGAAATTTCTAGTGGGAAGTGCGTTATGTGCATTTATCGGATTTACAAGATTTGCAGTACCGTAATCCGAGTACATAGAGACACCAACGCTGTTCTTAAGGCTATCGAACTGGTCCTTAACTCGCTTCTTGAACTTATCCGGTTTTGCAATCGGGACTTTCTTATTTCCCGACGCAACAATCGCTTTGAGATTCTTTGAACCCATAACAGCGCCAACTCCACATCTTCCTGCAATTCCTGATCTTTTTGGTGCTGGTCTTGGGGCAATAATAGAGGCAAAGGGAACGAGATTTTCGCCGGCAGGACCTATTGTTAGCACCCCTTCGCTCTTTTTTCCGGCAACACTCTCTAAAACCTCGTCTGTCTCAAGCCCCCAGAGTCCGGATCCTTCACGTATCTCAACCAAATCGTCATCTATTCTAAGATAGACCGGATCTTTTGCCTTACCTCGAACAATTATACCATCATAACCTGCCTTCTTCAGATGGTTTCCAAAGTCACCACCGCAACTTGAGCTGGCAATTGCACCGGTTAATGGGGATTTTGTCGAGACATTAAACCTACTGGAAGAAGGTGCATTTGTTCCTGTTAGTGGCCCGGTTGTGATAATGAGGACGTTATCAGGGGACAATGGGTCGATTCCCTTTTTTGTGTTGTCAAATAGTAATCTGGCACCAAGTCCTTTCCCTCCCACATAAAGCTTTCTTGTTTCATCACGAATATCATAATTACCGATGGTACCTTTGCTGAGGTTCACATCCAGGATTTTACCCATATACCCACCGAGCATTTTTACACACCTCTTAAACAACTTTTCCACGAGTAACCATATAATTTTACCATGCGCAACTATCTGCAAATTTTTACTTCTCGCAAGAACGATCAAAAACTGCCAGAATATAAAATGTAAATACTTGTGCTAAAAATCTACGAAGGGTGAAAATGCACATCTTTATCCTGTGTTGCAACCCTCATACACTGGTATGCGAAATTTCGTTGTTGTGGGAAATACTGCGGTGACTATTCCAGAGTTCTCACTCAACGGTCTACCAAGCTCAGCAGGTCGTCTGGACATATTGTGTAGGTGTGTCAACTCGGCATTCTTCCTCTCACACGATATACGCAGGGATGTGACCTTGCACTTAGTACTTCTCGGTGGGCCTGACCCTGACCTAGTGATAAGACTTGTTGGTGATAAATTAAGACACTTAAATCCTGATGAGCGTAACATCGCAACACTCATCAAAAAGGCACTGGATCGGAAGAGTGAAGATGGAAGAGAGATTGAATCTACACCAGGTATTTATGTAAGAAGAGGGGGTCTGAAAGATGCTCTTTGCGGCGCTGAGGAGATATTTTACCTTCATGAGGACGGAGTTGACATATCTGGCCTAAAGTGCAAGGACCCCACATTTGTACTCGGTGATCACCTCGGCCTATCTGAAGAGTATGAAGCGTTACTTGATCTTCTGGGAGCAGAGAAGGTGAGTATTGGGCCGAGATCGCTTCATGCTGACCACTGTATCATAATTACTCATAATAGGTTGGATACCAATGAATTTGATTGATCATGCAGTTAAGGTGATGGAAGAAGGACCTATCTGCGACTCATGTCTTGGAAGGCAGTTTGCCAAATTGTCTACGGGTCTAACAAACAGGGAGCGGGGCTCTTCTATCAGGAAAGTCATTTCAATGACCGTCAGTTCAGGGCAAATTGATGGCGACAAAGATGATTGTATCGAGGGAGTGCCCGATCCAAAATTCGATATCAAGGAAAGATGTTGGGTCTGTAATGGGCTTATGGACCAGGTAAAAGAGTGGGCAAGAAAAGCCACCGCTAAGCTTGATACTTACGAGTACGATTCATTTCTTGTCGGAACAAAGGTCACTGGTCTGATCTCTGAGAATGAAGAGATAATATGGGCAGAAGCCGGTGCATCTTGGGCAGAACCATTGAAATCTGAGATGAACAGAGAGGTTGGAAAGGAGGTATCACTTGCTACCGGAAAAGATGTGGACTTCAAGAGGCCGGATATCGCCGTTCTTCTGGATCTGCAGCAAGAAGAGGTCCATCTTCAAGTTAACTCACTTTTCATCTATGGTAGGTACAGGAAGCTCTTGAGGGGTATTCCACAGACAAGGTGGTTCTGTAGAGAATGCAACGGTGCCGGTTGTGACAGCTGTGATGGTACCGGAAAACGATACGCCGAGTCAGTTGAGGAGCTTATAATCTGGCCATCTCTTGCGGAATTTGAAGGGAGTGACGCATCACTACATGGTGCGGGAAGAGAGGATATTGATGCCCTCATGCTTGGAGATGGAAGACCTTTCGTGCTTGAAGTAAAAGAACCTAAAACGAGGAATGTTGACGTACTTTATCTTCAAAATAAGATCAATGAAGCAAGTAGTGGTAAGGTAGAGGTATTAGGGTTAAGATACACAGATAAAGAGACCGTTAAGTCCTTGAAGACCATAAAGGCAGACAAGGTCTACAGGATAAAGATTGAAACTGAGGAGAGGATAGAAAAGGAAAGATTGAATATGGCTCTGAGCAACTTAGAGGGAGTCGTCAGACAGAAGACACCCACAAGAGTCCTTCACAGAAGATCAGATCTTAAAAGAGAACGTAAAGTTCATGAAGCAAGATTGATATCTATTGAAGATGATAACATCGTACTTGAAGTGAGCTGTGAAGGTGGGTTGTACGTAAAAGAGCTCATATCCGGCGATGATGGGAGGACAGAACCTAGCCTCTCAGATCTGCTTGGAGTAGACCTGATGGTCAGTGAACTTGATGTCACAAGTGTAAAGATAGACGAAGAGATTGTGAAGAATTGATGGAGGAATCATATGCCAAAATCACATGGTATCAGAAGAAAGACGAGATATAAGCTTAAGAAGAGCATTCGTGAGAAGGGTCTTTCACCTGTGAGTAGAACTATTCAGGTCTTCGAACAGGGAGAGATGGTTCATATTAAGATAGATCCGAGTATCCACAAAGGGATGCCGAATCCTAAATTTCATGGTAAGACTGCCAAAGTAGAAGGCACACGCGGAAGGTCTTACATACTTTCGGTGAGGGACGGAAATAAGATGAAGAAGCTCTTTGTGCGCCCCGAACACTTGAAAATTCAAAAGACCGCTTGATCGATCAGGGAATACAAGGTCCGGGACACTACAATATAAGTCTGTCAAGAATTAGATTGGGCCTCGGTACCATCTTTTTTAAAGACCCATTCCTTAATTATCAGATAATATTTATAATCTATCTGGGACCTAATATGAGTAAAATGTGGGGTAATTCAAGTGGATATGACTGAGATTCTGAAAAATATGAGGGGTAAAAACTCCCTCCGATTGAGAATGATACTTTTTTGGTCATCTGTGATTGTAATAGTTTTATTCGCGTTTACAGGTTGGATAGAAGGTTTACTATCATCGATATTGCTCTTTTATTGCGTTTTAATATTTAATTCAGCATATTCAAGGCAAAAAAATATATTAAGACTCAATAGGGGGGAGATGAGAAGGTCAATTGCCATAATTCTAACAATAGCGTTTTTGTCTATCCTATTTTTGGATCTGGGGGGTAAAGTAAGTACAAGTGATTTCACACTCTATTTTGCTTACGGTGTTTATGGCGTCGTGATGTCTTTTTACTTTGGATCAAGAGGCCTTGAGACGAAGAACAGAAAGGAACTGATAAAGAAGGGTGACGTTTCCAAGATACTTGAAGTAAGCTACGCCTTAGGCGAGATCTCAAAGTCAGAATATGATCTTAAAAGAATTGAACTCGGATTAAAATGAACATAAAGAGGAATCCAAAGATAATGGTTTTTGGAGCAGGGGCCATAGGTAGTCTATTTGGTGGAATCCTCTCTGACTTTGGATATGACGTTACGCTTGTGGGGAGAGAGGCCCATGTTAAAGCAATAAATGAGAACGGTTTGATCATATCAGGATTTACGGAAAAAACGATCAAGGTTGATGCCACAAAAGAACCTGTAGAATCGGATATTGTCTTGCTTACAGTGAAATCTTACGATACTAAGCAGGCGATAGAGGGGATCCCTTTATCAAAAGAGACTGTTGTTGTAAGTATACAAAATGGGCTCAATAATCTCGATACTATCTGCAAGTACGTGGATGAAACAAGAGTAGTAGGTGGTGTGACGTCCAATGGATCACTTACTCTTTCACCGGGGAAAATCAAGCACACCGGCATAGGTTACACAGTTATCGGTGGACTTAACGAAGATGGTAATGCAGTTGCTAGGGATGTTGCAAAAATTCTCACTGACGCTGGCCTAAAGACAGATGTATCAGGGAATATATTGGAAGATATCTGGACAAAGTTGATGATAAACGTTGGAATCAACGCTCCTGCAGCCCTGACAGGGTTGAGAAACGGAGAACTTCCTGAGATTGAAGAGACCAAGTGGGTAATGGTTGAGGCGATAAAAGAGGCAATTTTAGTTGCAAGAAAGTCAGGCATAAACATCCCTGAAGGGATTATAGAGAAGGTATTTGATGTGGCTAAAAGAACTCGCGAAAACAGATGTTCAATGCTGCAGGATGTTGCAAATAATAAGAAGACTGAGATTGATGCCATAAATGGTGCGATAGTGAATCTGGGTGAAGAGATGGGAGTAGATACACCAATAAACCGAACCCTGTATTCACTAATAAAAGGTATCGAGAAGAGGAGTTAAAACTCATTTCTCCACCAATGCTGAACCACAACAGATATTACAAATAATCTCGATAGCTACAATATAATAATTGAAGGGGGGTATAACATATCGGCATTGAGAACATAATATCTGACAAGTACATAAAGATAGACGCTGAAGATACATTATCGCATGCATTATCGTTATTTACTGACGAGGAAGATGACACAAGTGTACTTCTAGTGTATAAAGACAAAAAATATGTGGGAATCGTTACGCAGAGAATCATACTAAGATCAAGATTAGATCCTTCTGAGAAGATAAAAACCCTTGTAAAACCATCACCAAAAGCAAGTTTAGAGGATGATATTTATTATATTGCTCAACTACTATTTGAAAATGAACTCAAGTTCGTCCCAGTTTTTGAAAAATCAAAGATAACCGGAGTTGTAAGGGATGAAACTGTCCTTGACATTATCAGTGAGACAGATTTTGGAAAACTGAAAATTGAGGAGTTTATGACAGAAGATCTGATCACGATCGATGAGAATGAGACTATAGCATCAGTACTCAATATATTCCGCGAGAATGCAATATCACGATTACCTGTCATCTCAAATGAGAAACTCTGTGGAATGGTGACTGTGCATGATTTTATGAAGGTCATTGTTCCAAAGAATAGGCCAAAGACAGGTTCGGTGACTCATGACAAGGCACCTCTTCTCGGAATTCCTGTTAAAAATATAATGTCAGTAAATCCTGTTACGACGATTAAACCGGATGATACAATTAGAAATGCCGTTGAAAAGATGATAAGTCAAGAAATAACGGGACTTGTCGTCTTTGAAGATGGAATTAAAGGGATGATCACAAAAACGGATATCCTGCGAGCAATTTCACGTATTGGTCATGAGGAGAAAGACTTTATCGTTCAGTTCTCTGGGGGAAATACTTCAGATATGGGACAGATACAATCAGAGCTTGAAAAGTTCACAGACAAATTCGAGAAATATCTGGGAAAAGGGGTCATTCATATATATTTCAAGCAACATGGCCAGACTTACAACGATGTTCCTCTTGTACTTTGTAAGATCAAGATCAGCTCGCCAAAAGGTTCATTTGTTGGAAAAGGTGAAAGTTGGGGGGATGAGGCAGCATTTCATCTTGCACTAGACCATGTGGAGAGGCACGTATTAAGAAGCAAAGAGATGGTAAAAGACAAATGGGCCGAAAAAAGGATGCTTGACAAGATGAATCTTTGATAAGTCAACCTGGTTTACGATATCCTTTGGGAAAATAGATCGGTTTCACCTCTACAGGATCTTACGGCCTGTAGAGGGGGATTCTTTTCATTTTCAAATATTATTCTGCCCATAGCATATCACCCAAGGCATGGGGCTCTACATATATTGTTTCAGGTGGATCAAGTGATCCCTTGATTATTACATCCTCAACATATATGACCTCACAAAAACCATTTTGAGGCGACGAAGTCTTTGACCAGACGTTGTTATACCTTCCATCACCTCTATTTTGGTATACCTTCACCAGATAACCTTCGATTGTAACAAGATCTCCTACACGCACCCTTTCGGCCTTATATTTTGCTGAATCGTCTGAAAAAATTAAATGGTAATTGCAAATGTGATTTTTACAATATTCATAGGCAAGGGGTTCGATATCCTCTGAAAAATGACTTTCCCAATACATTTCACGGTTCTTTAACGAAAAGTTAAAGTGCTTGTAATAATCTGGTTCCATCAACTCCCCCCATGCAATTGTGATATCAATCGGACCAAGTTTATCTAAATTATACCTTTTATACTCCTCTTTTGCCACCGCGAGCCCTGTTACAGAATAGAATCTATCTGCGACAATTATGTAATCTGTCTCATTAACAACACGATTAAACTCTTTTGATTTTAAAAGCAGGGTCTGATCCGTACCACAAATAAATTTTGGATCATTTGAACTGTAAGAAGATACGATGAAGATCGATCCAAAGATTATTATTACAATAAGGGCTATTGTCAAAAGATTGTGAAAAGTTATCAATGATCGCTGCTTAGTATGCCTCTCTGACAGATCGATATACCCATGATATGTTGGTCTTGGGTAACCGTCAACCATATTTTCATCATCAAGTCCCTCCTCCCATAACGACACACATAATACAGTATTTGAACACTTTTAAAAAGCTTATGAACATTTTTATACTAATATTTAAGCGCAACTATCTTTATTTTTAATTTCATTGGTGATGAAGAGACCGTGTATCTTAAGGAGAACGAAAACTCAATAAGTAGTGACTCCTCCATCTATAACTATCGTCTCACCGGTCATGTAACTGCTGGCATCGGATGCCAGATATACTGCAAGAGGTCCAATCTCTTCGGGATCACCAAGCCTACGCAGTGGTATCTTCTTTAACATCTCCTGATGGTATTTTTTGTTCATTGTCATCGGTTTTGTAAGGTTTGTGAGGAAGTATCCGGGTGCAATGGCATTGACATTTATATTAAATCTATTCCATTCAAGAGCAAGAGCCTTTGTGAAGAGTATAACCCCGGCCTTTGACGAATGATAATGGGCCTGCCTGGGTGCCCCGACGATACCTGCGGCAGATGATATGTTGATAATTTTACCACTATTCTGCTTGGTGAGGTGTTTTCCTACGGCCCTTGTGCATAAAAATGTGCTTGTGAGGTTGGTATCCAGAACATTGTGCCAAGAATCCTCGCTAAGCTCCGTTAGCCATCCATATCCGCCTATTCCTGCATTGTTTACCAGTATATCAACCCTACCGAGTTCTGAGACTGTCCTTTCGACCATATCTTCGACCTGCTCTGCGACTCTTACATCAGTTTGTATCGAAAGTGCATTCCTACCCAAACCTTCTATCTCGGCCTTGACGCCTTCTATCTGCTTCTTTGTCCGAGCTGATACTGTGATATCGGCACCAGCCTCCCCCAAAGCTATTGCTATTGCTTTACCGAGACCACGCCCCCCTCCTGTAACAATTGCGACTTTACCATCAAGCTTAAACTTTTCAAGAACTGACATTGATACCTCGTCCTAGTTCAGATTGAAGAATAGACCTTAATAAAAGTTATGTTAAAGAAATCGCTTCATCCAAGAAAAAGCAGAAAGACATAAGGCTTAAAAGATATATTGGATGCAGATGGAGTGTGAAAGATGCCCGATGGATTGAAATCGGCAAGTGGACACAAAGTCGGTCCTGGAATGGGTCTTATTATCCTTGGCCTATCTTACATCGTCTGGTGGGTGATGCCTTTTGCCTTTGAAGCCTACAATCAAGATCCGAGATGGGCCCATAATTGGGCGTATGCGATAATTATCCTAACAGTTGGGCTATCTTGGTATCAGAAGAGCCCGACATCAAGACTGATTGCAACGACTCAATCATTTATGCTACCTGTGACTGCAAGCGGATCTTTCGACAACCTCACCTTGACCTACATAACCATTGCAATCCTTTTAATATGGTCCATTGTGGTTGTTATTGAACGAATAAGAGGAAAAAAATTTCTTGAAGAGAGATTGCAGAAGAGGACTTTCAACTGGTTGAATCTGCACCTGCCAATAATTTCATGGATTCTAATCGGTCATATGGCACTTGTCTTCTTTATTGGGCGCGCCCCTCAAGAGGCTGCGCTTCTCACGATCGGTACTCATGCAGGTTGGCTTGCGAATTTCCCACCAGAGGCAGGTGATTTTGCGACGATCTTATTTGATATCAGCCTGATTGTCCTGGTATTAATCATGCTTTACGAACAGTACAAAATGGGATACAATCCAAAGGAAGATCCTTGGCCAAGCTACAGCTTCTGGTTTGTCTTTTTTTGTATTGTAGCTGGAATTATCGGGGTTATGATAAATGATTTCTTGGTTTGAGAGTATCGCTTAGCTTTTAAGGAATGATAAATTACTAGAGGTAATCCGAGGGTGGCTTATGACAAGAGAAGATCAGCCTATGACACACGCAGGAATGGCAGTAGAAGAAGAGCTTCAGAAGAGATATTATGAAGAAGGGAGGGTTTTCATCCTACAGGTCGAGTCCACGTTGAGATGCCCTCAATTCTGTAATTACTGCTATGCTGAAAGTTTGCCTAATAGTCCTCACGGCCTCTCATCTGAGAAGATATATGAGTTGCTTGAGAGTGCTTCCAAGATGGAGGTGATGATGATAGACTGGCTTGGCGGCGACCCCCTTATAAGAGAAGATTGGTATGAACTTTGTTCATATGCATCAGAACTTGGTCTTATAAACAATATATGGACTAGTGGTATTCCCCTTGCAGATCGGGAGGTGGCAGAAAGAACGGTTGAAGTAACAGAGGGTGGTTTTATATCGACTCACCTTGATACGCTAAATAATGACCTATATAAGCGTCTGCACGGGGGAAAAGGTTGTGATGGAGATACAAGTAATATAAAAATGATCTTTGAGGGGATTGAAAATTGTCTTGATTACGGAAAAGATCCTGGTTCTATGGTCAATTGTATCACGTACACTAGGCCCCTTGCTAAGGGAGATGCTAAAGAGACAATCTCGCATTTTCAAGAGAATTTTGGTATCAAAACATGCCTAACCCTCTTCAATCCAGTGATACACCGTTCTTCAAACTCATCATGGGAACCCTCTCAGGAAGAGATAAAGGACGCTTATGATTTTAGAGACAGAATTAATTACCCTAATGAGTCCTCGTACGGACCGATGGATGTCTCCAAGTACTACTGCGGAACAGTCATATGTGTAACAGGTAAGGGATGGGTCGTCCCCTGCTCTGTCATCAGGACAAAAGAGTTTGGAAATGTCATTGATGAAAGCCTGGAGGCGATCATAGAGAAAGGAAGAAATAGGCTTCTTTACCTGGACTTCAGAGATCCTGATAAACTTCCAAAAAATTGTAGAAGCTGCAGCAACAATATCAACTGTTTCGGCTGCAGGAGTAGTGCATACTACTATGGTGGTGATATCCTTGCCACCGATCCAAAATGCTATAATTTTGACCCTATGTTAAATAACGGCGAGGTGCCATAATGATTGAAGAAGGAAAAGAGCATAAAAAATATAATTTTAGCGTGGGTGATGTAAGCGAAGTTTACTCAGGGCCCGGAGGTAAACTTTGGGAACTTCTGATGGGCGAGCAGATACACGTGGGCGGTGCGGACCAGACAGACGTTCTTGCAGAAAAGATTGGGCTTGATAGAGAAGGAGATGGATTGTTTCTTCTTGATATCTGTTCTGCCCTTGGTGGGCCGGCAAGGCATCTTGCTCAAAGATACGGCATAAACATTGTCGGTCTTGACATCACACCTGAGATGGTTGCGGAAGCAGAGAAGCGAACAAAAGGAAAAGAGTTTGCTGAAAAGATAGAGTACAGGATCGGATCTGCCCTTGATATCCCTTTTAAGCCTGATACCTTTGACGTTGTCTGGGGCCAAGACGCATGGTGTTACATCGGTGACAAAGAAAGACTCATCTCTGAAGCGAGTCGTGTACTTAAGAGCGGTGGCGTTCTTGCATTTACAGACTGGATATGGGGATCAGCTATCCCCACTGAGGAAGAATCTGATTATCTGATGGAATTCATGGTATTTCCTGATTTACAGACGATTGATGGTTATAAAAACCTGATAAAGTTCGAGGGATTGGATATTATTGAAACTGAAGATTTGAGTGACGATTTTGCAAGCCATGTTGACATATACGTAGGGATACTTAAAGAAAACAGAAAAAACATAATAGATGGCTTTGGGGACGATATGTATGAGTTTGCAGAGAGCGGGCTTTTAGCATGGCAGAAAGCATCTCATGAGAATAAAGTAGGCAGAGGCCTTTTCATTGCAAAGAAACCATAATAAAGAGGGCAACTCAGTCTTGATATTTGCCAAAGTGCCTGAAGCGGGATCTGTCAAGACCAGGCTTTCTAAGAGTTCCTGTCTCACAGACATTGACGCCAAGAGAATTGCTGAAGCGATGCTCAAGGATACTATCTGCCTTGCAGAAAATAGTTATGCCGATCGAGTGGATATAGGTTATTTTCCTGACACAAAAGAGGCAAGAGAACAGATGGAGGGCTTAGCTTGTTCTGTAGTAAATTCCGATGCTTCTCGTGTAAATTACTACCCTCAAAAAGGCGAAAATTTTGATGAAAGGTTCGGCTCAGTTGTAAAACAGTCTTTTGATGGAAATTCGGATGGTCTGGTGATTCTGGGAGCGGACCTGCCATATCTTGATCCTTCACTCATAAATAGGGCATTCGAATACCTTGGGGATGGAGGCGAAGAGAAGAGGGTTGTTCTTGGACCTGCTGGTGGGGGAGGGATATATCTTGTTGGGCTGAGAAGTGATTTTAATCACGAATGGTTCTCCGAATATAAACTGTTCACAGGTGGCATAGAAATACTGGAATTTTCAAGATTTTGCGATGAAAAAGGGCTTCGTCTCCTGCTCTTACCACCACTCATCGATATTGATATCGAAGAGGACCTTGTCTCATCGATAACCTATATTGAGGGGATGAGACTTTGCGCGTATTATGAGGGGTATCACTTTCCAGTTCATACGGCTGAAGTCATAGATGAACTTGGGATTGTGATTGAAGAAAGAGCGGATGAGAACAGAAAGAGGATGATAGAAAAAAAGAGTGGCGATAGATAGCAATTTTAAATTTATTGAACTTTAACCATTCCATATTCTAATATTACTTATTTAATATATTTTAATTTTTATAAACCTCATTTAGTGATTATATATTAATTTAGCCATAAATTAAATATTTAAGTTACAACGGTAACCAGAGTCCATATAGAGATGATATTTTCTGCTTTTTGCTTTAACCTGTATCAACTATTGACCCTGAAGAAACAAGGATTGGTGTAGCGGTAGCTGTCTATGTTGATTGAAGTAATTGGGTGAAGCGTGGTGTA